>LKNB01000029.1 GCA_001564055.1 Rhodothermaceae bacterium Tc-Br11_B2g6_7 | reverse complement strand
TCGGGTTTGCCTCCACACTGCTACTGCTCTTTGCGCTCACGATACCGGCGCAGGGGCAGGCCTTTTCTGATCCTGACCTGCCCGCCCCGGAATGGCAAGCGTTTGAGGACGCACAGGCCGCCGCCGCTGAAGGCGACCAGTTTTTTCTGGTGGACGTGTATGCCGACTGGTGTGGCTGGTGCCGGCGGCTGGAGCGTGAGGTATATGCAGACGCCGAGGTGCAAGCTTACCTCCAACAGCACTTTGCTTACACCCGCCTCGACTTTGATGCTACCGACCGCGAGGTAACGTTTGCAGGCGATACCTTTACGATGCAGCACATGGCCTATCTGCTCGGCGCACAGGGCGTCCCCACCGTGGCTTTCTTGGCTCCCGATGGAAATTACATCACCCACGTGCCTGGATTTGTCGAGCGCGACGATTTCCTGGATGTGTTGCGCTTCATCGCCACGGAAGCGTATAAAGAGCAGTCGTGGGAGGAGTTTGTAGCCGCCGAAGAGTAACGGCAGTCGACGGAGGGATTTCTAACGGATCGCGGGTAGGGGATGCGCGTCAGTTATGCCGAGGGCTACGTAGTGCCGCTTCCCGAGCGGCATCCGTTCCCGATGACGAAGTTTGCGCTCCTGCATGACCTGTTGCTGCGCGAGGGGCTGATACAGCCGTCTGAGGTGGTCCCTCCACGGCAGGCCGACTGGTCGGACTTGCTGTATGTACACACGCCGGATTATCTTTCGCGGTTGGCGGAGGGTAAACTGGACCGGCAGGAAGTTCGCAAGATGGGTTTTCCGTGGTCAAAGAAGTTGGTGGTCCGCTCCCGACTGGCTGTGCAGGGCACTATCAACGCTGCGCTGATGGCGCTTGAGGATGGCGTGGCCGGCAACCTGGCCGGGGGTACGCATCATGCCTTCCCCGGACATGGCGAGGGGTTCTGTGTGCTCAACGATGTGGCGGTCGCCATCCGCGTGCTGGAGCGGGCCCGATGGATTCGGCGGGCGCTCGTCATCGACCTGGACGTGCACCAGGGCAACGGCACCGCAGCGATTTTCAATGGGGACGATGTTGCGTACACGCTATCGATTCACGGGGCCAAGAACTACCCGTATCGAAAACCTCCGTCCACCGTCGACATTGGGTTGCCCGATGCAACGACCGACAGTGCCTACCTCGCGACGCTCACGGAACGCTTGCCAGGCATCATCGCTGATGCCATGCCAGATATCGTGTTTTACCTTGCGGGCATCGACGTCGTAAAGGGGGATCGGTTTGGTCGGCTGGCCCTCTCGGAAGAGGGGCTTTATGCCCGGGACCGCTGCGTGGTACAGGCGGTGCGAGACGCTCATCTACCACTTACAATGCTGCTTTCCGGGGGGTATGCCCATTCCCCCGCCGAAACAGCGCGGCTGCACGCCATGAGTCATCGTGCGGTGGCAGAGGTATACGGTTGACGGGCTGCTCACCGCGAGCGGCGTGCCCCAACGAACCGATCGCGCCCGGTGAGGTCCTGGTGCAGCTCCACATGCGACAGACCGTGCTCCCGAAAACAGGCCGCTACCGCTGCCCCGTAGGCCTCGTTGATTTCCACCAGTAGCTGTCCACCCGGGCGAAGCAGGCGATCCCTCTGCTGTGCCAGCGCGTGGTAATACTGCAAGGGCCCCTGCTCAGCAAAGAGCGCCTCAGCAGGCTCGTACGCGCGCACACGCTTGGGCAGCGTGGCCGCCTCACCCATCGTAACATAAGGCGGGTTAGATAGCACCAGATCAAACGGCCCATCGGTGCGATCAGGCAAGTCGGACGCACGCATATCAGCCTGCACAAAGGGGACCGGGAGCCCGTGGGCGGCAGCGTTAGACTGTGCCACCTGGAGGGCCGCTGTACTTACGTCGCAACCCACAACAACCGCGTCGGGCCGCTCATGCTTCAGCGCCAGCGCGATGCACCCACTGCCCGTGCCAACGTCCAGCACGCGCACCGCTTGCTGGACGGGGATGTGCTCCAGGGCCTGTTCGACCAATTGTTCGGTTTCTGGCCGAGGAATGAGCACGTCGGGCGTCACGGAAAGGCGCAGGCTCCGGAAATGCGCGTAACCGACAACGTACTGTAGCGGCTCACCGGCCACAAGGCACTGCACCATCGCGTCCAGGCGCTCCCGCTCGGCTGCCTCAATGGACCGTTCCGGGTGCGCGATGCGCTGGATGCGCGACAGGCCTGTGGCCTCCTCCAACAGCCATTGCGCCATGCGGTGGGCTTCGTCAGGGTAAACGGGATCCAGCGTGTGCACGAGATGCCGCCAGAGCGCATCTACGGTATCTACACGGCGCCCACCTGTATCCTCTTCATGATGCGTCATATAGAAAATCCGTGAGCGAGAAGAGGACACCGTGCGCTGCATGCACAACCTTTCGAGCGACCTCCGTATTGAAAGAAGCCACGCGGCGACCAACTGCCGACGATGAGCGCATGGACGCTCAACGTCACCGCTTACGTATTCGTTCAGCAACTCTACCTTTTATGGATACCCTGAAACACCAGACCGTTCTGATTACAGGTGCCTCCGGCGGCATTGGCGCTGCCATGGCCCGGCAACTCGCGGACCCCACCGTTACCCTCCTGCTCACAGCGCGCTCAGCGGATCGTTTGCAAGCCGTAGCCCGGACGGCCACGGCCCAAGGGGCACGGACGGCCATTTATCCGCACGACCTCGGGCAGCCCGGCGCAGCTGCCACCTTGTTTGACCGGATATGTACCGATGGCTTTGTGCCCAGCGTGCTCATTAACAATGCAGGCTTTGGAAAGAAAAGCCCGTTTGAGGCGGAAGCGGTGGCCACGTACGAGGCAATGCTCACGCTCAACGTCACCAACCTTGTAAGCCTCACCCGCCTGTGCTTGCCCGCCATGCTCGATGCCGGCCAGGGTGGCATTCTCAACGTCGCCTCCACCGCTGCCTACCAGCCGCTGCCCTTCTTTGCCGTCTACGCTGCAAGCAAGTCGTTTGTCGTTAACTTCTCCGAGGCGCTGCACGAAGAGTACGGCCGGCGCGGCATTACCGTTACGTGCCTCTCGCCTGGTAGCACGGACACTGCGTTTCACGAGCGCTCCGGCGCACCAACGGATGTGCTGGGTCCTCAGGCAACCCCAGAAGCCGTCGCTCGAGATGGGCTGCGCGCCCTCCGCCAGGGAAAACGCTCCCACATCAGCGGATGGCGTAACGCTGTGAGTGGGGTGCTCGGGCGCATCGCCCCCCGAGCCGCTGCCGTAAAGGTGGGCCGGCTGTTGTTCGCGCCGGATCGATAGTGCACAAGGTTCGTGCATGCAATTTTCACAGAAGCGCTACCATCGCGCTCTATGTGGCACAGTGGTGGACAGTACAAGGTTGCTGAATCGACTTTCAGGGCGGTGCTTGCTTCTGAAGCAGCGGTACACGAACTTTCTGTGCTATACATCACCCCTTTTCTTTATCCGGACGCCCCGCAATGACGACCCGTACTAAACTCGAAGCTCTGGCCGCCAATCTCTGGTGGAGCTGGAATCCGGAAGCACAAGACCTCTTCCGGCGTCTTAATGCTGACGTCTTTACCGCACACCACCGCAATCCTAAGGCTGCTTTGCACGCTGCCGACGAGACGGTACTCGCTGATCCTGGCTTTGCACAGGACGTGGATGAAGTGTATGATGCGTTTACGCAGTATATGGAGGGCACACCTGAGGCCGAGGGTGCGCCCCGCACCAGCTACTTCTGCATGGAGTTTGGCCTTCACGAGAGCCTGCCACTCTATTCCGGAGGCCTCGGTATTTTGGCTGGCGATCATGCCAAGGCTGCCTCCGATCTTGGCGTCCCCTTTACCGCTGTAGGGCTGTTGCTTCGGGATGGGTACTTCCGGCAGTATTTTGACGAAGAGGGGTGGCAACAGGACGAGCACGTTGCTATCAATCCAGACGAGCATCCGCTGACCCGTGCGGTTGACGGGAATGGCGATCCCCTCACGGTCACGGTGCACCTTGGCGAGCAGCCGTTGCAACTGCAGGCCTGGCACCTGCCCCTGGGGCGGACGAACCTGTACCTCCTGGATTCGGACCTGGAGGCCAATCCGAAGGAGCTCCGTAGCCTGACGCGCAAGTTGTATCAGGGCGGAAACTTTGTACGCCTGCAACAGGAGATTATCCTGGGCATCGGCGGGCTTCGGTTGCTCCGGGCGTTGGACGTGCAGACCGACGTGTACCATCTGAATGAAGGCCACTGTGCGTTCCTGACCCTTGAACTGATGCGCGAGCAGTTGGCAGAGGGGCGCACGCGTGCCGAGGCCGAGGCCTGGGTGCGGGAGCAATGCGTCTTCACCACGCACACGCCCGTCCCCGCCGGACACGACCGCTTCAAGGTCCAACCCTTCAACCAGCAGATGCGGCACTTTCGCGAGCAGCTGGGTCTTTCACAGGACGAGCTTTTGGCCTATGGGCGAACCAACCCTGATGCGGCCGGCAGTCCCTTTACCATGACCGTGCTGGGGCTCAAGCTGGCGCGCGAAGCTAACGGCGTCTCCAAGCTTAACGGCCATGTGGCACGTCAGCAGTGGCACGAGATGTATCCCGAACGTTCGCTTGACGAGGTGCCCATCGGGCACGTCACGAACGGCGTTCACTTACCGACCTGGACGGCGCCTCATGCGCGCGCCTTTCTTTCGCAGCGCTTCGGCAACTGGCTGGCCCGGCGCGATGACCCGGACTTCTGGGCACAGGTGGAGGACATCTCCGATGAGGATCTGTGGCATTACCGCAGCACGCTGCGCGGGCTGTTGCTCGACTTTGCGGCGGAGCACAACACCGCGCAGTCGCTCACGCAGCCCTTCGCGCCGAACCCTGATGCCCTTACGATCGGGTTTGCGCGTCGCTTTGCAACCTACAAGCGAGCTCCCCTCCTGTTTACCGACATTGATCGGGCGGCCAAGCTCTTCGCAGACACCGACCGCCCACTGCAGATTCTTTATGCTGGCAAGGCCCACCCGGAAGATGAGGGCGGCAAGCGTTTTATCCAGCAGATCATCGAGATAACCCAGCATCCGGACATCCAGGGGCACCTGCTCTTTCTTGAGAATTACAACATGGAAATCGGGCGGATGCTTGTTTCCGGTTGTGATGTCTGGCTCAACAATCCGCGCCGTCCGTATGAGGCCAGCGGCACCAGCGGCCAGAAGATCTCCGCGCACGGCGGCCTCAACCTGTCAATTGCTGATGGATGGTGGCCGGAAGGCTACAACGGAGCCAACGGCTGGGTGATTGGCCCGGAAGCCACCGGCGACTTGAAGGATGCGCGGCCGCCCGAGCAGCAAGACCGGGCCGATGCGGAGGCGCTCTACACCACACTGGAAGAGCACGTCATTCCCGAGTTCTATGACCAGGACGCGGAAGGCTATCCGCGGGCCTGGATCGCGCGGATGCGGGAAGCCATGAAAACCCTTCCTCATGCTTTCAGCGCCAAGCGCATGGTGAAGGATTACCTGCAGGACGTATACCAGGTGAAGACGGAAGCATAGCGTCTTCTGCCTTGCCCGGGCCTCCCGGGCCCGGCAGCCTGTGCTGCAGGCTCATCCCACGTAACGCCAGAAACCAAAGGCCCCCACCACCACAGGTCGGGGCCTTTGGTATGCCCACACGTTTGGGGCGTTGCAGGATCAGCTATGGTACCGCACGCGAAAGGCCTCCGTGGAGCCCGTAGCTTCGCGCACGTCGGTATCCACCGCATCCACCCGTGCGGCGGGAGGTCCCTGATGGACGGCTTCCAGGAGTTGCTCTACCGCGTCTGGCGGCCCCTCGACCTCCAGACGTACGGCGCCATCTGGTTCGTTGCGTACCCAGCCGCTGAGGTCCAGTCGGCGTGCCGTCTGACGCGTGAAGTGCCGAAACCCGACCCCCTGCACGCGTCCGGTGATGCGGGCCGCGCGGCGGGTACGGTTAGTGGTAGACTTACTCATGGACGATTCGGTTTAGGCTAATGCATAGCAGGTGAGGCGTACCAGAAACGCACGTACGTTACTCAGGACGGTCGAGTGCGTTCAGGTAGCGTGGACTGGGCTGTTGATGCCACCGCATCTACCACAGAATCCCCGCGATGGCTTGGGCGATGGACGGTACGACGCCATGACGCACAGGGAAGCAGCACCGGTCCCTTAAACAACACGGCACCGCCCGTCACGAAGGACGAACGGTGCCGCACGAGATCAGTGTTTGCTGCGCCCTACGAGTGGACGCTACTTACACGTCTTCAGCCGTCAGAAGGCCACGCGACATGCACCAGTCGGTGAACCCATCGACCAGCTGTTCAAAAGACTCCAGTACGAAGAGCGTGTCCTGCAGCTCGTACACGGTGTAGTCCTGCTCCACAATGACGGCCGGGTCGAAGGGCAGCTTCTCAACCTCGTCCGAGAGGGCATGGCGCACCTCATCTTTCGAAGAGAGAATCCCCGCACCAAAGATGCGCAAGCCTTCATCCTGCTTAATCAGTCCAAACTCGACCGTAAACCAGTGGAAGCGCTCCAGACGCGGCCGGTCGGCCCCCTTGGCGTGGAGCGCCGCCTTCCCAAAAAGCTGGTAGAAGTCAGCGAAGTCGGGCTGCGTCAGCATCGGCATATGGCCGAACATATCGTGGAAGCAGTCCGGTGCAGGCGTGTAATCTAACTCGTCTTCGCCACGGATATAGTCCGTAGACGGAAATTCCCGGTTGGACAGCAGGTTAAAGAAGTCTTTTTCGTGGAGCAGCCCCGGGATGCGAGCGATCTGCCAATTGGTTTCCGCCTCCAGATTGCGGCTGAGGTCCGCGAGCGCGGGCAGTCGATCAGGCGTCATGCCCAGCGTCTCTACTCCTTCCAAGAACGCATCACCGGCCCGGCCTGGAAGCAGCTTCATCTGCCGCTCAAACAGGTACTTCCAATTGGCATGGTCCTGCGCCGTGTAGTCCGGGTAAGGGATCTCGTCCCCTACAGGCGGGCGGCCATCCAGCGACTGCGGAATACAGCGCGGGTCGACTCCTTCGTCCGCCGCCTTTTCGTAGGCAGACTTCTCTTCGTCTGCGCGTTCTTTATGATCCACCGTCTGGTCGTCTATCATGGGAGAGTCTATTAAATTAAGCAACAGTAGGGAGGGGTACAGCGCATATGGAAACGCTTCCAACAGCAGAATCCAGGCTTCTAAATGAGTTATCCCCTTAACGGTTCTGCCCGGAAATTATTCCCGCCAGAACCTAACCCGACATGTCCTGCCGAAGAATATACGCCACCCCTACGTACCCAATAAACGCCACCGCCCCAAAGCTCAACACGTTCATGATGGATCCCACCGGCTCATCCAACACGGCGTCGGTCATTAAAAGCAGCACCATAAATAAGCTGGCAAACAGACTGGCCCCCGCAAGGACCAGCGGCCAACTGTCAAAGGCACGATTGCCGAACATACATTGAAGCGGTGTTCTGAAGAAGATGCACCAGCGGTGCTGGTGCTGGGAGCGACACCGCTCACGATCAAAATCAATCAGGGGTCGCGCCGCGCATGCGTTGTACCACGTCGTACGCGAGCACCAAGGCAAACGTGCCGATGCCCGAGCCAAGCGTGGCGACCCAGGAAGTCGTCGTGTCGAGAAAGTAGCGGGGCAGCACAATCGCTACGATCATCATCACGGCAAGGGCGAGCCCCGCACCGGTCAACAGGACGAAGGATATGCCATAGCGCCTGGACGGGGGATGCGGGTCGGCAGGTTGAAAACTGGAGGACATGGCAGAGCGCAACAAGTTGAAAATTGTTGAAGAGGACATTGTATACACTGGTGTCCTTTCCTACCGGATTCCTTACCGCTCTAACGTCCCTGCAACATCCACTCCGAACTGCCGCTGGGGAGGAGGTCAAGCGAGCACGCCCGCCAACAGAAAGCCTATCATGGCCACACCGGCGAGTAAGAGCGCGTAGGGAAGCTGGGTGTTCACGTGGTCTACGTGGTCGCAAGCGGCAGCCATTGAGGAGATGATGGACGTGTCGGACAAGGGCGAGGCATAATCGCCGAAGACACCGCCTGAGAGCACGGCGCCCAGCATGAGCCCCGGGGCCAGGCCCAGCCCCTCAGCCAGGGGCATCGCTACTGGTACCATAATGGCAAAGGCTGTCCACGACGAACCCAGCGTAAACGACACGATGCAGCCCACCAGAAAGATGAGCGCCGGCACCCACCAGGCGGGGCCACCTTCGCCTACCACGCTGACAATGTACGGTCCCATCTCCAGCGCGCGCGAGACCTGCCCGAGCGCGAACGCGAGCACGATGAGCAAGGTGACCGGCACCAGCCCCGCCGAGCCTTTCAGCACGATGTCGGTAGCCTCGCTTGGCGACAGAATGGACCTGCGCTGATGGACGGGCAGCGCGTACAATACCATCGCTGCGGCTACCGCTACACCCACGGCCCAGAATACCGCTGTAGACCCGCTGCCTTCCATTAGGCTGCCCTCCCCTGTGATGTAGAGCCCGGCGAAGATCATCCCGATCATCACGCTAAGCGGCACCAACAGGTTGTAGGCGCGATGGGGCACGTCTGCTGCGGGTTTAATACCGGCTACCTCCTCCGACATCATCGGGCGCGACCCGGGACGCGTCAGCGCACCCGTGCGAGCTGCGCGACGTTCGGCCCGGCGCATCGGGCCAAAGCCCCAGCCCGTAAGCGCCAGCAGCAGCGCGAACCCAATCGCAAGCCAAGCGAAAAAGTTAAATATAACCCCGGTTACCAGCAGCCCCACCGCCTCGCTCGCGCCGGTGCCCTGCGCCACCAGTAGGCCCAATACGTAGGCGCCCCAGGCATTCAGCGGGAGGCTCATGCAGACGGGAGCGCTTGTAGCATCACAGTAGAAGGCGACTTTCTCACGCGCCAACTGCAGCTTATCGAACAGCGGTCGGCTGACGGCCCCTACCGTCAGAGAGGTGATGTTCGATTCGACAAAAATCACCATCCCCACTGCCCAGGCCAGCACTTCAGCGCCTCGACGCGTACGGCCCCATCCCCGGCGCTGCGCCCACGCGACAAAACCCGCTACGCCTCCTGAGGCCTGCACCAGCGCAATCAGACCGCCCACCAGCAGGCAGAATAGCACGATCATGGTGTTGCCCGGGCTGGCAAACACCGCCACGAGTTGATCTCCCAGTTCGCGAAGGCCTGCGACCGGGTTGCCGCCCTGCAAGAGGGTGGTCCCCAGCCACAGGCCGACAAACAGTGACAGGTAGATCTGCCGAGTCCAAAGGGCCAGCACAATAGCCAGCACCGGCGGTAGCAGTACAATCCAGTCCATGGGCAGGGGCCAGAACGTCAGAAGGCAGCTGAAGACGCCCCGCGGCGCGTCCCGGCAGAAAGGTTACGCTGGCTCGTTGCCTGCCTTCCACTTGATGTTGCAGCCCATGGACGGATGCTGCTCCATAGAGACCGCCCCCTCCTCCAGCAGTTCGTCCAGCGCCTGGGTGAGGTCGCCGCCGTGCGCAGTACCTTTGTTGGGCCGCGTCTCATCAAAACGGCCGCGGTAGACCAGCTCCTGATTGGCGTCGAACACGAAGAGGTCGGGGGTGCAGGCTGCGGCGTAGGCTTGAGCCACCTCCTGCGTGTCGTCGCGCAGGTATGGAAACGGGAAGTCTTTTTCCGACGCCCGTTC
Organism: Rhodothermaceae bacterium Tc-Br11_B2g6_7; assembly: GCA_001564055.1. Lineage (GTDB taxonomy): Bacteria > Bacteroidota > Rhodothermia > Rhodothermales > Salinibacteraceae > Tc-Br11-B2g6-7. Next base: position 26,648 of record LKNB01000029.1, on the reverse strand, counting down.
GGCCATGTGCTCGATGCCGTCTTGCGGATGCGTCTCCGTGTTGTTGGAGCAGATGGCAATAAACTGAACACCACGCGCCTGGTAGGTCTCTGCTACATCCACGAGGGCATCCTCGATGTGCTTCACATAGGGGCAGTGATTGCATGAGAACACGATCACGTAGGCCTTGGCATCGGGGTAATCGTCGAGGCCACGAGTAGCCCCTCCGGCATCGTCCACTTCGGGGTTGGCGGCGGGTAATTCAAACGCGGGAGCTGCAGTGCCCAGCGACAACATGCGCGATTCGGTGACGGCCATAGGTTTGGAGGTGTTGGTCAGAGTAGTTGGTACGGAGTGAACGTACGGCACCAATGGATGCCGGTTCAGGCTGCGCCAAAGACATCCGGGGACTGTTCGTCGCGGGGAGTGGCGTTCGTCTTCCAGGAGTCCTCCGTGTGGGGCGCATCCGTCGCCAGGGGGGTGTCGGCGAATCGCGCCTGCAGAGCGTCGACGAGGGCTTGCTGTGCGGCTGGCACATCGCTGTACGTGACCAACCGCAGCGCTGCCGGGGGGGTAGTCGTTGGTGGGCGCCCGAGCGCGCCAAGCCAGAGCGAGCGGTTCGTGGCGATGCGCGCGAGCCATGCCTGCTGTGGCGCCGAGAGCCCGAACTGCTGCCAGGCGGCTGGCTGCACCACCGTAACGACCAGTAGGTGGTCTGTGGCCTGAATCGTGGCTTCGATGTCGCGCACCTGCTCTTCCGAGGGCTGACGCGCCAGGTGGCGGTAGTGCACGGTGGACGCCAGCGCCATCACCCCCTCCCGGAGGGTCCTGTCGCGGGCCGCAAACGTCTCCGACGCTGCCAGCACGACGACCGCGAGCGACGATGGCCGCTCTGGAGCTCCATCCTGCGGGGCCACCTCCACCGCCTGCTGTGCAATGGCTTCTGCCCGTTCCTGGTGGCGTCGGCAGCTCACGCGTTCCAATCCATAGATGGACTCCGGGTGCTGAAAGATCACTGTACCAAACCGGTGGAGCAGGTTTCGTTTGGCCGTCAGCACGCGCGCGGCTGCCGTCCGCAATCGCGCCTCCGGGAGGTGCCCAGCGGCAACCGCTGATACAAGCGCCTCAGCGGCAACTCGTGGGTCGCGCGGATCCAGCAGTACGTCGATACCCGCCGCCACACAGGCGACAGCCAGGGCTCCCGGATCTGGATAGGGCGCCGTGATCCCGGCCATCCGCAGGCTGTCGCTCACCAAAAGCCCGGTAAAGCCCAGGGTCTCCCGGGCATAGCGCAATATAGGAGGAGATACTGTTGCGGGGCGGCCTTCCGCATCCAGTGCAGGAACCGCTACATGGGCGCTCATGAGCCCCGCGGTGCCTGTTGCAACGGCGGCTTGGAAGGGGGCGAGATCTGTTGCTTCGAGCGCAGCTCGTGTATCGGACACCTCCGGCAGGGCCGCGTGCGAGTCGGTAGTGGTGCCACCGTGGCCGGGAAAGTGCTTGGCAACGGTCAGCGCGCCTTCCGTGATGGCAGCGCGCACGTACGTTTCCACATGCCGCGTCACAGCCGTAGGCGTGTGCCCAAACGCTCGCGTTGCGATAATGGGATTTTCGGGGTTGCGATCGATATCAGCGACAGGCGCCAGGAGCATCTGAACGCCGCAGGTGAGTGCCTCGCGGGCCGTGATGCGCGCCAGGTGCGCCACCCCTTCAGCGCCGCGGTCTGCGGCGTGCCCACACGCCATCGCATGCGGAAACACCGTGGCACCCTGCAGTTGCTGCCCCGCGCCCCGCTCCATATCGGCCGCGATCAACAGGGGGAGCGGGCTCTGCTCCTGTAGCCGCTTCAGCACGGTAGGCGTGGTGGCCACGTGGCCGTTGAAGAGGAGCGCCCCGCCAACCAGCACGTCAGCTATCAGCGCTTCGAAAGGGAGCGCGCCCTCCTCCACAGTCGTGCCGCCATCCATCCACGTCCCGAGTCGCGGAAATAACACCTGCGCCGCACACGCGGGCAGCGTCAGGTGTTCAGCAGAAGGAATCGTCATGGTAAAGCAAGGGGCCCGATGGTGTATCGCGAGAGCTATCCGGCGTACAGCCCTTCCTGGTGTAGATACATACGAACGGCATCTGGAACCAGGTAGCGTATGGAGCGGCCCTGCTGTACCCGGGCTCTGATTTCAGAGCCCGAGATCTCCAGCAGGGGGGCGTCCGCAAAGCGCACCTGATTGGCAAACCGGGGCTCCACCACGCCCGAGAGCCCCCCCGGCCGCTTGTAGACAATGATCGGCACCAGGGCGGCGATGGCGTCGGCTTCGTGCCAGTGGGCGAATGTGCGAAGGCTGTCGCTACCGATGATCAGGCTGTACGTCGTATCCGGGTGGGCTTTTTGCAGCTGCCGCAGGGTATCGATGGTGTAGGAGGTACCGCCGCGGGTTAGCTCAATGTCTGAGATCGCGAAGCGATCGTACCCGCCAATGGCTCGCTCCGTCATGGCATAGCGATGGGCCGGCGCCGCGAGTTCTCCGTTGGCTTTGTGCGGTGGGCTGTAATTCGGGATCCACAGCACCTGATCCAAACCGAACTGGTCGCGCACGGTCTCAGCTACGATGAGATGTGCAACGTGGGGCGGATTGAACGATCCCCCAAAAATGCCGACCGTGGGCATGGACGTAGGTGGATGGTGGGGTATCATAGCGAAGGGGCCTTCCCCGGAAGGAAAGACCCCGCACCGGTGGCACGTCCGGCACGTCAGGATCAGTTTCCTGCAAGCAGGCGCTCGTGCCGCTGCTGGGCGCGTTCGTAATAGCGCTCTGCCTCCTTCAGGAGTGGACTGTCCGGGAAGAGCTGCAGCATTTGTTGATAGCGTTCCAGCGCCGGCTCAAGACGCTCGGCCTGGCGGCTCGGCACGCTGGCATCACTGAATGCGATGTACATCCGCATAGCGCCAAGCATGGCATCATCAGCCCATTCGGAGTCCGGGTACTGGTCAAATACCTTATCGTACGAGAGGGCGGCCGCCTGATAGCTTCCGCGTCGTTCGTAGTGTTCGGCGGTGTAGAGTTGCTTCCGCGCGAGTTTGTTGCGCATCTCGTCAATCTTGTCCGACGCCTCGTCAGCCCGTGGGGCATTGGGATGCCGCTGCACGTAGAGCTGGAAGAAGCGCAGGGCCTGATGCGTGGGGGTTTGATCAAACTGGAAGCGCGGCGAGCGCGCGTAGTACGTCATGGCTCGCTCAAACTCCGCCTCCTCTACCCGGGGGTCGGTGCGGTAGAGCTCCAAGAAACGCGTGTACTCCTGCGCCGCAATGATAAGCTCGCGATTCTCTTTGTGCGCACGTGCCAGGTAGAGCTGCGCATCAGCTGCAAATTCGTTTGTCCGACCGAAGTCGAAGACGGCACGGAAATAGGACGCGGCGCGGTCGTAGCGCTCATTTTCGAAGCGCTCCATGCCCTTGTTGAAGGCATCCTCCGCCGAGTCATATTGAAGTTGCCCAGAGCTGCCGCAACCGGTCAGGAAGAAGACCAGCAGCAGAGGCAGCGCGATGGCAAGACGAAACCGACGCATATACACGGGGAACAGAAGGGAAAAAACTGAGGGGTGGAGCGCACGCGGCGGCAAGGAGCGCCACTGAATAAACGGTCATTGCCATGCCCTCCATGTGGCGCGGTCGTACGGCGCCTTTTAAGGGCAGTTCCGGTGTCGCGCGTCCAGCACAGGGCCCACGGCAGCTCAGCGCAGGCGCTCTACCTGCCCAAACCGGACTCGATGGAAGAACAGCGCCTGGTTAACCCCCTGCCCTTCGAAGGCGATCCGCATACCGAGCCCTTCATACGCGGCCTTCGAGCGAAGCCGGTCGTGCAGGGGAGCGGATCCCCCCTCATGGAAAGCTTGGAGTACAAACTGCGCGACATCGTAGCCCACAAAGGCCAGGCGATCCGGGCGTTCTCCAGAGAGCGCTTCGTAGCGCGCCTGAAAGGTCCGCACCTCGTTTCGCCCGTCCTCCACGAGGAAGTCATTCGAGTACACCGTATTGAACGGCCCCCCGTCCGGAGGTGCTACGGTGCCGTGCCATTCTGCGTTGCCCAACACACGGACGTCCACCCCACCGCGCTGCAGACTGCCCAGGGCATGACGAATATTCTGACCGACGCCGGAACCGGAGAACGGCATGTAGACACCGTCGATGGGCGTGTCGGCTGAGGATGCGGCAACCAGGGAGTCGAGCTGTGCCTCGTCAACCCAGTCGATGAGCGCAGACGGGGTATCCACGGTGTGGAAGAACGGAACGTGTAGACCGCGGCGTTCGGCCTCCGCACGGAAGCTCTCGGCCATGCGCATGCTCAACTCGCTGCGTTCCTGCGCCAGTACGCCAATGCCCCTGAGGCCCAGGCTGCGGTCTGCCAACCGAGCCATGACGCGGCCCCGGGTGGTAACCGAGGGGTTCGCCTGGAACACGTACGAGCGTCCTTCGGAGACAGCATCCTGCGTAGCAAGCGGGGCGATCAGCACCACACCGTTGCGCTCGGCGACGCGGGCGGCGGCAATGGCGTCTTCGCTGAATAGCGGCCCGATGATAACGTCAACGTCTTGAGCGACCAGACGCTCCACGGCGTGCTCAACATCCGAAGGGCCGTCGCCGCCATCTTCGAAGATCATTTGGACGGGCCGCCGCTCCTCCTCCAGGGGCGTCAGGAAAGCCAGATCATCCAGCCCCCCGTCGAGCGCAGCGGCGAGCTGATCGAGGTCGATCGCCCCGTTGGCCTCCTCCACAGCCAGGCGGATGCCGTTGAAGAGCGCCTGAGCCAGGACCGACTGCTCGCCGTCAAGGCGTAGGGCAATACCAAGCCGGACGGGTTCGGGCTGGTTGCGTACGGCAGCTTCATGTTCAGCAATCAGTTCCACCATACGCTCCATGGCCTCGGTGTACCGGCTTTGCGGGTACGCTTCGCGAAGGGCCTCGGCGCGAGCCGCCGCCTCGTCGTACGCTCCCGCCCGAAAGGCGGCCTTGGCGTGCAGCGCCATCGCAGCCGTCGTTTTCTGATGCTGAGGGAAGGACGCATACGTGCGCTCAAACAGGCGTGTGGCTTCGTCGTGGTCGCCCCGTTCGAAGGCTTCCACGCCCCGTTCGAAGAGGCCCTCCGCATCTCGGATTGACGGGAAGGGATCTTCCGCCTGCGCCAGAGCGGACGCCACGGGAAAGAACAGGAATACAACCAGCAAATAGCGGAGCAAAGCGGTGGAACGCAGCATCAGTACGGAACTGCAGGTGACAAAAGCGAGCGGCCTTTCCACGCGCTACCGAAAAGGCGGTTCGAAGGGCACGGGCGGGGCTGTACCATGCTCGAACAGAAGGTTGGCGGCAGCAGCACTACCATACGCGAATGATTGGTACCCCGTAGGCATACCCGTTCACTGCGCTTCCGCCCTATTCCCACTCAATCGTGGCGGGCGGCTTGGAGCTCACGTCGTACACGCAGCGGTTGATGCCCGGGATCTCGTTTACGATCCGGTTGGAGACGTGTGCCAGGAACTCGTGCGGCAGGCGGGCCCAATCGGCAGTCATGCCATCCACGCTGGTTACGGCGCGCAGTGCGCAGACACTCTCGTACGTGCGCTCATCGCCCATCACACCGACCGTCTGCACCGGCAACAAGACGGCAAACGCCTGCCATGTTTTGTCGTACAGCTCGTGGCGATGGAGCTCTTCGATGAAGATGGCATCAGCCTCGCGGAGCTTCTGTAGCGCACCCCGCGAGATGGGTCCCAGAATCCGGATGGCCAGCCCCGGGCCGGGGAACGGGTGGCGCCCCACGATGGCCTTAGGCACGCCCAGCAGGTCGCCGATCGTCCGTACCTCGTCCTTAAACAGCTCGCGGAAGGGTTCGATGATGTCAAAGTTAAGCTCTTCCGGCAGCCCGCCCACGTTATGGTGCGTTTTGATGGTGGCCGATGGTCCCTTAAACGAGATGCTTTCAATGACATCCGGGTAGAGCGTGCCCTGCGCAAGAAACCGCGGGCGAACGCCCAGCTCCTCGGCCACAGCGTCGGTGGCTTCATCAAACACATCGATGAACGTATTGCCAATTAAGACGCGCTTCTCCTCCGGATCGGTCACGCCCTCCAGTCGGTCCAGGAAGCGCTGGCTGGCGTCCACCGCTTGCAGGCGGATCTCGAAGTGGTCTCGGAACGTGGTCTGTACCTGCTCCCACTCCCCTTTCCGAAGGACGCCGTTGTTTACAAAGATGCAGGTTAGCTGATCGCCGATGGCGCGATGGAGGAGCACAGCCGCCACGGACGAATCGACGCCGCCGGAGAGGCCGAGGATGACGTGATCGTCGCCGACCTGTGCCCGGATGTCGTCGATTTTTTCTTCGACGAAGGATGCCGGCGTCCAGCTGCCATCGCAGCCGCAAATGCGCAGGGCGAAGTTCTGCAGGATCTGCCGGCCATGGTCGGTGTGCACCACCTCCGGATGAAACTGAACGCCGTAGTACGGGCGGTCATCGTGCCGCACAGCCGCGATCGGGGCGTTATCCGTGTGGGCGATCACGTCGTATCCATCGGGGAGCTGCGTGAGGTGATCGCCGTGGCTCATCCAGACGGAGCTACCGGCGGGGACCCCCGCCAGCAAGTCCTCGTCGGTGTCGACGCGCAGGTGCGCGCGCCCAAACTCGCGGCGTTCCGCGCGCTGCACCGCTCCCCCACCCACATGGGCCATCGCCTGCAGCCCGTAGCAAATGCCCAGTACAGGCGTGGGCGAGCCATCGGGCCGGGTAAGCTCCAGCAGTTGGGGGTCGAGCTGTGGGGCATCGTCATCGTAGACGGAGCAGGGTCCGCCCGAGAGGATGATCCCCTCCGGCGCCCGTGCCCGGATCGTATCGATTGGGGCGGTGCAGGGCAAAATCTCCGAATATACACCAGCCTCGCGCACGCGCCGCGCGATGAGCTGCGTGTACTGAGAACCAAAGTCGAGAATAAGCAGCAGTTGGTCCATACCGGCCGGCGGTGCAATCAGTCAAACAAAGTAAGGCAAACGAACAGTGTACAGGCGCTACCCGACCATTGCTTCGTAATCCTTCGCGGGCATCAGCGCCTCTACCTCGGCCGCATCTTCGATCGTGATGGTAACCATCCACCCTTCCCCATACGGATCGTCATTCACAAGCTCGGGGGTCGCTTCCAGTTCCTCATTAAACGATTGGAGCGTGCCTGACACCGGCATGTAAAGCTCAGATACAGTCTTTACAGCCTCTACCGTGCCGAAGACCTCATCCTGCTCCAGCGTGGTACCGTCGGGCTCAACCTCCACAAAAACGATATCACCCAGTTCGCCCTGGGCAAAGTCGGTGATGCCTACGGTAGCCGTCGCGCCATCGTCGGACAGGCGCAGCCACTCGTGGTCTTCGGTGTAGTACAGATCGTCGGGGAAGTCCATAGCGCAGATGGTGTAGGTGAGCGTCGAGAGAAGGGTCGAGCGTTAGGCGTCCGGTTCGGGCGCAAATTCAAAGCTGTCCATAAACTTCGTATCGAAGTCGCCGGCGCGGAAGCGGTCGTTGCGAAGAAGCTGCAGATGGAACGGGATGGTGGTCTGGATGCCTTCCACGACGAACTCGTCCAGCGCGCGGATTCCGCGGCGGATGGCATGGTCGCGGGTACGACCGTGGACGATGAGCTTGGCCACCATGGAGTCGTAATGCGGGGGGATGACGTAGCCAGCGTAGGCGTGCGTGTCTACGCGTACGCCAGGTCCGCCGGGCGGGTGAAACGCCGTGATGGTGCCGGGGGATGGGCTGAACTTGCGGAACGGGTTCTCCGCATTGACGCGAAACTCGATGGCGTGGCCTCGGATCTCGTCGTCGGTGACGGAGGAGCGCTGGATGTCCTCCCCCATCGCCACACGGATCTGGTATTCAATCAGGTCAGAGTTGGTGACCTCCTCCGTCACAGGGTGCTCCACCTGAATGCGCGTGTTCATCTCCATGAAGTAGAAGTTGCGGTCTGCATCCACCAGAAACTCAACTGTGCCCGCGCCTTCATAGTTGACGGCTTCGCCGGCCTGCACGGCGGCTTGGCCCATCGCTGCGCGCAGCTCCGACGTCATCACGGGCGAAGGGGATTCTTCGAGTAGCTTCTGATGGCGGCGTTGGATGGAGCACTCGCGCTCGCCAAAGTGAATGACCTTGCCTTTGCCATCGCCCAGGACTTGAATCTCGACGTGCCGAGGGCTGTCGACGAACTTCTCGAGGTATACGCCCGGGTTACCAAACCCAGATTCTGCCTCGTTCTGAGCCGCCCGAAACAGGTTTGGGAACTGATCGGCCTCGTGGCACAGGCGCATCCCGCGCCCGCCGCCCCCCGCGGATGCTTTAATCATCACGGGAAAGCCGATATTCTTTGCTTCGGCCAGCGCCTCCTCCATGTCGTTGATTTCGCCCTCGGAGCCCGGCACAACCGGCACGTTCGCGGCCCGCATCGTCGCCTTGGCCAGCGCCTTGTCGCCCATCCGGTTGATGGTATCCGGGCTGGCACCGATGAACTTCATATCATTGTCGGCGCAGATCGCGCTAAACTCCGCATTTTCGGCCAGGAAGCCATAGCCGGGGTGGATCGCGTCAGCACCCGTGACTTCAGCGGCGGCAATAATGCGGTCGGGCCGCAGGTAGCTATCGCGCGAGGCAGGTGGGCCGATGCACACCGCCTCATCAGCAAAGCGCACGTGCAGGGAGTCGCGGTCTGCCGTGGAGTAGACCACAGCAGTCTTGAGGCCCATCTCATGGCAGGCGCGAATGACGCGGAGGGCAATTTCCCCTCGGTTAGCGATAAGGACTTTTTTGATCACGAGAACAGAATCGCGTTGACGGGGCAGGACGGGTGAGGACGTACGCAGAGGCTACGCTGGGTCAACGACGAACAGGGGTTGGTCGTACTCTACCGGCTCTTCGTTTTCGACCAGAATATCCGTGACCGTGCCCGAGAACTCGGCCTCGATCTCGTTCATCAGTTTCATCGCCTCAATGATGCACAGCGTCTCTCCCACCTTCACCTTATCGCCTATTTGCACGAAGGCCTCTTCGTCAGGCGCTGGGGCCCGGTAAAACGTCCCCACAATGGGGGCGTGCACGACCTCGCCCTTCGGGCTATCGTCTTCTGCTTCGGCGTCTGCGGCAGCCTGCGCCTGGTCTGCGGCACCTGTTTGTGTGGGCTGCGGAGGCGGGCTTCCCGCCTGCGGCGCACCGGCCCCGCCGCCGCCCTGTGGTTGCATCCCCCCCGACGGTTGCATCCCCCCCTGTGGCGGATACGGCGCCGCCATCGGCATACTGTACGGCGGGTAGCCAAAACTCTGCGGCGGGGACGACTGCACCGTCACGTTCGGCGCGTTACGCCGCACAATCAGCTTGAAGTCATCCTCCTCAATTTCTACTTCGGCAACGCCGCTGTCCGAAACAACTTTGAGCAGTTCTCTGATCTTGTCGATATTCATACGGGGTGGGAAAGTCGGTATAAGAGGGAATGACGCGGACGCAGCCGATCAGGCCATAGAGACGCGCTCTTGGTATTCGCCTGTGGAGGTGCTAACGCGGATGACGTCGCCCTCGTTGATGAACAGCGGGACTTGGACGGTCGCGCCACTTTCGATCGTCGCCGGCTTCGTGGCGCCCGTGGCGGTGTCGCCCCGCAGGCCCGGATCGGTCTGCACGACCTCGGCCTCAATGTGCGGGGGCAGCACGGTACGCAGCGGCTCTTCATTCTCGGCGTAAAACAGGATGTCGACCATGCCGCCTTCTTTGATGAACTCGAGTCCGTCGACCTTCTCTGGCGGGAGCGAGAACTGCTCGTAGGTGTTCGTATTCATAAAGTGCAGCCCGAAGTCATCCTCGTAGAGGAACTGATGCGGCCGCCGCTCTATGCGCGCAGTATCGATCTTTTCTCCTGCGCGGAAGGTGGTATCCTGCACCTGCCCGTCACGAACGTTCTTCAGTTTCGCGCGCACAAACGCCCCACCTTTGCCAGGCTTCACGTGCAAGTAGTCGATGATCTCCCACAGCCCGTCTTTCCAGATGATGTTAAGGCCGGGACGGAAGTCGCTGGTATCTGCCATAATGTAGTTGCTGATGCATGAAAAGCATACGCCGGGTCCGCGATGCGGTAGCGTCTGAATATATTATTGCCCCGGCGGACGTTCCACCGCGAAGCGTCGCCGGTGGCCTGCCGTAGGAATGGATGGTGCATAACGGCTGTTTCGGGGATCCTGTGCCCCGGCGCTCATGTGGTATTCATGAACGCGCGCCAGGTCTTCCCCGACGGCTGCGGTAATATGCACGGATCGCGGCTGCGATGCAAGCCGCTACCGAAATCGCTTTTCCTGCTGCAGGACGCCCATCAGGTCGTGCACCCCCACCGGCCCATGACGGTACAGCAAGGGCTCGCCGTGTGTCGCGCCGATCTTGTAGCCGTAGGTGCGGGCCTGCGCCTCTACCCAGGCAAAGAATTCGGGGTTTGAGACAAACGTCTCAGGTTCGTCGGCCTCGGCGTCGTAATCCGGGTTGTAGAACTGCGAGGCAAACGCTTGTAGCGCCCGCGTCCGCTGCTCCCAGACGTCGGAGACGTCCACCACAAACGTGGGGTCGAACGGCACCGCCTGCATGTAATGCAGCACATGATGCGGGCGCCAGGGCTCCTGCGGGGTGCCGTCATCTTCCGTAGTGGCGATCTTGCGTAGCCCGGCATAGTAGAGGGCATCGATGGCCAACCGTGCGGCAGCGCCATGATCCGGATGCCGATACGCCAGCGGGTTGATGAGCACCACGTGCGGCCGGTAGCGGCGGACGACACGTATCACCGCCCGCTGGTTGGCTTTCGAGTTTTCGATGTTGCCATCCGGCAGCCCGAGGTTTTCGCGGGCGCTGAGGCCGAGGATGGCGGCCGCCTGCTCGGCTTCCTGCAGCCGGAGCTCTGGCGTGCCCCGCGAGCCCAGCTCGCCCCGGGTAAAGTCTACCACCCCCACCCGGTGCCCGGCGCCCGTGAGCGTGCACACCGTCCCCCCCACGCACAACTCAACGTCGTCTGGGTGAGCGGCGAGGGCCAGTACGTCAAGCGGTTCAGGCATTGGGCAACAGGGGGTACGATACGAGCAAAGACACGAGGCCGGGACTACGTTAGCTTATCTCACGCGCTGCCGTTGGCGACGAAGTTGACGATGCGGCCCGGTACGTAGATTTCGCGCTGCACCGTGGCATCGGCGAGATAGCGGGCCACGTTCTCATCGGCACGAGCCGCGGCCAGGACCTCATCTTTCGGCGCATCTGGAGCGACGGCGACGGTACCGCGCACCTTTCCGTTCACCTGAACAGCGATTTCGACCTCATCGTGCTGCAGGTACTGTTCCTCAAACACAGGCCAGGACGCATAGGTGAGCGACTCCTCATGCCCCAGCCGCTGCCACAACTCCTCAGCGATGTGCGGCGCGAAGGGCCCCAACAGCAGCACAAACGGTTCGGCCACAGCCTGAGGCACCGCATCCCACTTGTACGCCTTGTTGATGAACTCCATCATGGCCGCAATTGCGGTGTTGAAGCGCAGCCCTTCGATGTCTTCGGTCACTTTCTGAATCAGCAGATGAAGGGCGCGCAGCTGCTCTTTGGAGGGCTCCGCCGCTGCGGCGCGCAGCGCGTCTGACTCTTCGTCCACCAGTAGGCGCCAGACGCGGTTCAGGAAGCGATGCACACCGTCGACGCCGGATGTGCTCCAGGGCTTGACCTGCTCCAGCGGCCCCATAAACATCTCGTAGAGTCGCAGGGAGTCGGCGCCGTACGTCTTGATCACATCATCCGGATTGACCACGTTGCCGCGGCTTTTGCTCATTTTGTGGGCGCGCGCATCCACACGAATAGACCGGTCGTCGCTGAGCACATAACTGTCGCCCTCTTTCGTGACGTGCCGCGGATCGACGGTGCGGGCCCGCACCGGCTCGCCCGTTCGCGTATCGATGCCGGCATGTACCTGATCGGCAGACACCGGCGTCCCGTCCGCGCGCAGATACCGGGTGTACTCGGTCTCTCCCAGGATCAAGCCCTGGTGTACCAACCGCTGAAAGGGCTCGCGGGTGGACACCACGCCCACGTCGTACAGCACCTTGTGCCAAAAGCGGGCGTAGAGCAGGTGGAGCACCGCGTGCTCGCGGCCGCCCACGTACATGTCCACGGGCATCCAGTACTTTTCCTTTTCCGGGTCGACGAGCTGCTCGTCATTGTGGGGGTCGATGAAGCGCAGGTAGTACCAGCAAGAGCCCGCCCACTGCGGCATCGTGTTCGTTTCGCGCTGGGCGGGCTTCCCAGTCTCCGGATCGATGGTGTGCACCCAGTCCTTCACTTCCGCGAGCGGCCCCGCCGGCGAATCCCCCGGCTCATAGGTATCCAGCTCGGGGAGTGTTACAGGCAAGGCGTCTTCCGGCAGCGGCTGGGCCTCTCCATCCACAAACACGACGGGAAACGGCTCGCCCCAGTAGCGCTGCCGGCTAAAGAGCCAGTCGCGCAGCTTGTAGTTGACGTGCCCTTCGCCGTGGCCGTGGGCTTCCAGCCAGGCGATGATCCGCTCGTTGGCCTCCTCCACGCCGAGGCCGTTCAGCGAAACGTCGTCGTTGGCTGAGTTGATATGAGGGCCTTCACCCGTAAAGGCCTCCTGCCGCACGTTACCGCCCTCCACCACGGGCCGGATTTCGAGGTCGTACCGCTTCGCAAATTCGTAGTCGCGCCCGTCGTGCGCCGGCACCGCCATGATGGCGCCGGTACCATATGAGGCCAGCACGTAGTCGGCCACGTAGATCGGGATGCGCTCTTCGGTGGCGGGGTTGATGGCGTAGCCGCCGGTGAAGACGCCGGATTTATCTTTCTGCAGCTCGGTGCGCTCCAGCTCACTCTTCTGCGCAGCTTCCTGCTGGTACTGCTCGACGGCTTCTTGCTGATCCGGCGTGGTTACCTCGCTTACCAGCGCATGCTCCGGCGCCAGCACCATATATGTGGCCCCAAAGATGGTATCGGGCCGGGTGGTGTACACCTGGATGGTCTCCCCTTCCAACCCGTCCACCGGAAACTCGATGTTAGCTCCCTCGGAGCGGCCAATCCAGTTGCGCTGCTCTTGCTTGGTCGACTCCGGCCAGTCAAGGTCGTCGAGCCCTTCCAGGAGGCGGTCGGCATAGGCTGTGATCCGCAGCATCCACTGCCGTAGCGGGCGCCGCACACAGGGGTGCCCCCCGCGCTCACTTTTTCCGTCAATGACTTCCTCGTTTGCCAACACGGTGCCGAGCGCTGGGCACCACCACACCGGAATCTCCGCCTGATAGGCGAGCCCTTTTTCGTGTAGCTTCAAGAAGATCCACTGCGTCCACTTATAATAGTCCGGGTCGGTGGTATTGATTTCCCGCTGCCAGTCGTACGAGAACCCCAGCTGTTTGAGCTGTCGGCGAAAGTTGTCGATGTTGCGCCGGGTCGTCTTCCGTGGATGCGTGCCCGTCTTGATGGCGTACTGCTCAGCCGGCAGGCCAAACGCGTCCCAGCCCATCGGGTGGAGCACCTCTACGCCCTGCATGCGCTTGTAGCGCGCAAGGATGTCCGTGGCCGTGTAGCCCTCGGGGTGCCCCACGTGCAGCCCGGCGCCACTCGGATAGGGAAACATGTCCAGAATATACGCCTTGGGCTTGTCTGGATCGGGTGTCTCAGGCGTGCGGAAGGTCTGATGCGCCTCCCAGTAGTCCTGCCATTTCTTTTCAATGGCGATGAAAGGGTACGCGGCCATAGCGTCGCTACCGTGGGCGGGTGGATGGAAGAGGTATGAACCGAAGAGGTAAAAATCGAAGGGCGATACGACAGCCCAAAACGGATTGTTCAGGCAGGATCAGGCAGGATCTGGCCGGTCAGGCAGCCTCAGCCGGGCAGATCCCGGATGATGAGGCGGACGAGCTGTTCCAGGGGGGCGCGGATGTCCTGCCCCACGGCCAGCACGTCGTCGTGGTCGAGCGGCTCCTCCCCCAGCCCCGCGGCGTAGTTCGTGATGGTAGACAGGCCCAGCACCTGCATCCCGGCATGCCGGGCCTGAATCACCTCAGGAACGGTGCTCATCCCCACGGCATCTGCACCGAAGAGCCGATACGCCTGAATCTCAGCCTGCGTCTCGTAGCTGGGTCCGCGCGTCCAGATGTAGGTGCCGCGCTCGGTGGCAATGCCGTTGGCAAGCGCGAGCGCCTCGGCCCGGTCCACCCACGCGCTATCGTACGGCTCCGACATGTCCGGGAAGCGCGGCCCGGCGGGGTCGTTCGGCCCCACCAGCGGGTTGGCAAAGGCAAAGTTGATATGGTCGGTGATGAACATAAGCGTGCCGGGGGTGCAGCGCGGGTTGATGCCGCCCGCCGCGTTCGTCACCAGCAGTTGCTGTGCACCAAGGGCGTGGACCAGGCGAATAGGGAACGCCACGGCCTGCACCGGATGTCCTTCGTAGAGATGCACACGGCCCCGGATAAACACCACGTCAACGCCCTCCAGGCGGCCAAACACCAGTTGCCCATCGTGGCCTGCTACGGTAGAGTGCGGGTAGCCCGGCAGGTCTGTGGTGGATATGGTGACGGCCTCCTCGGCAGCCTCGGCCAGGTCACCCAGGCCTGAGCCCAGCACCAGCGCCAAGTGCGGCACCTGGTCGGTATGCTCGCGGACGGCCGCAACGGCCTCCTGAGTGTCGGGATAGGGCGCGGAAGCAGAGGTACCGGATGTCATAAGCTGTGGTGGAGGTTTGTCAAGAGGGTGAAAGCATCATAGAATAGGCATACGGGCATTAGCGTGCATCCACCGCGTGCGAATCTCCCGTCAAAGACGAAGTGGCCTCAGCCACCACGTCCTGACGGGGCACGCCATCGGCGGCAGCGGCGAAGCGGAGCACGACGGCCGTCATGTCGTCAGCCCGCGCGGCGCCCTCCGTGAAGGTACGGATATCGGCCTTCAGACCCTCCAGCACGTCCGCTGCAGCGTAGGCGCCGGCGGTGTGGTTGAGGCTCTCGGCCAACCGGTCCTCTCCATACTGCACGCGGCTTCGGTTGGTGGCTTCCGTCATCCCGTCCGTGAAGAACACCAGCAGGTCTTCCGGCCCCAGCTCCAGTGTTACGGCCGTCAGGTGCTCCCTGAAGTCGGCCGTGCGCGTCAGCCCAATCGCCATGCCGCCGGGCCGCAAGGAGGTAGTGCGGCCCTCTTCCCTGCGGTACACCAACAGCGGGTTATGGCCGGCCCGCGCAAATGTAAAGGTGCGCCGCTTGAGGTCCAGCACGCCATAAATCATCGTGATGAATGTGCCCGCGGGCGCATTCTCGTAGAACTGATCGTTCAGGCGCTGGAGCACCTCTGTCGGGCGGTCATACTCGCGCGCCAGCGCTTGCACGGCCCCTTTTACAAGCGTCATGTAGAAGGCCGCCTGGATGCCCTTCCCGCTCACATCTCCGATGGCGATAGCCAGCCGGTGGTCATCCAGCAGGATGAAGTCGTAGTAATCGCCCCCGACCTCGTGAGCCGCCAGGCACATGGCCGCCACGTCCACCCCTTCCAACTGAGGCACCGTCTGGGGTAGAAAAGAGTTTTGTACCTCTCGGGCGATTTCCAACTCCTGCTGCAACCGCTGTTGCTTTGTGATCTCGCGAACATACTCGGGCACGTACGGCGCCATCTCTTGCCCGGTCCGCCCGCTCACGAGCCCCACCACGCCAACGCCAAGGATACCGAAGACCAGCAGGGCGACAAACAGCGCGTCGAGAGGAAATGGGGCGGCCGTCATCAGCCACTGTGGTGCTGCGTTCCATCCTACGTGGAGTACGAAAAAGCCGATGATGCAGGTAAACACGTTGTAGTACCAAAACGCCCAGCCCAGCCCCAGCCCCACTACCCCGGCCATCAGCCAGTCGTAGGGAGGCAGGCCGCTCTGCGCCGGGGTGATCTGCAAGAGCGCAAACGTAAGCGCCAGTCCTCCGATCACGCCCGCGCGGTGCCTGGTCCACCGAAAGAGGGTCGCGCCAAAGCCAAGGATCACCAGTAGGCCTACAAACAGGGCGTACCACCCCGCCGATGAGACCCAGAGCAAGGCATGCGAGAGCGGGAGGGTGCTGAGCGGGTTTAGGTCGGCGCCCTCTTGTGTGAGGGGAATACCCGACCATCCCCACAGCAGGATCGTCACCACACCCAGCAGCGCCAGGCCCAGTGCCACACCCCGCAAGAGCGCGAGGCCGGCGGGCACGGACCGCAAACCTCCCTGACGGGCCAGCGTGAGCGTCTCCAGCTTTACCGGCCACACCTTGCGCGTGTATGAATCGACGGCGCTGGAGATTGCAAAAATAACGAGGCCGCTGGAGGCCGCTATGAAGCTCAGCGCTACCGAGCCGATCAACAGGCCCAGCCACAGACCATCGATGTCATCTACGATCGCCGGGAGAACTACGGCAGCGCCAAAGGCCGCCGCCAGCATCCCCGCCGCCACGGCGTCGCGCAGGGCCGCTCGCGTGTCAATCATGCGGGCCCCCAAGCGCCGCAGGAATACAATCAAAAACCAGACGGCTAACGCGAGGTAGGCCACCCCGGTCAGCACATCAGCGACGGCCTGCATGGAAACCATGTCGGACGGGGGCTCCGGTTCGTTGCCGGGGGGCACGCCGGGCGGTGGCGGCGCGGTCAGCTCCTGCGCAGCGGCAGGGGCCACCACGTCCGTTTCAAGGGCGGTGAGGTAACCGGTGGGCGTTATCGTGGCAATCGTGCGGAGGGGAATGCCCGCCGGTCCGGGCGTAGCAGCAAAGTGTGCGCGGGCCTCCCGCCGTCCCTGCGCTCCCATGTCCATGGATGGCGGACGGTACTGCAGTGAGTCGAGGCGCCACGTGTAGCCGCTGAGGGCTGTTCGCTGGAGATGGTACCGCGCCAACGCCTCCGCCTCTGCCGCGCCCAGTTGCCAGCGAGCATCGCCGATACCCGCTTCGTGGGGAGCGCCATGTGTCACGCTGCCCAGGGCCTCGTCCTCAGGGATGAAGCGCAGGCGCTGATAAAGAAGCGAGTCAGAGGCCGCCGTCCAGGCCTCCCGGGTGGCGCTCGGCAACGCTTGCAGCGCCTCGCGGTGCACCCGGGGCACCGAGGGCTCGTCACGCGCTTCGTACTGCAACGCCCACAGCGCACCGCGTTGCGTAAGGTGGACGCGCATCTCGTTCAGGTCTGCGGCATCCGGGAGGCCAGTCACGCGCCAGTAGTAGGCCGGAATCGACGTACCACCGTCATCCTTCATCAGCTGGATGGCTGCACGTCGGCCCAACCGGCGTTGGAGCGAATCCACAAGCACGGCCTGCTGCCGGCGCTCCACGGTTACGTCTTGCAGGGAGAGCCCATGAGCAGAGGCCACCGCCCGGCCTTCATCAACCGCGCCCTCCGGGCCAAGCGAAAAATCTGCGGCCGCATAGGGATGCGCCCCGGGGAGCAGAACCAGGTAGGCCAGAAGACCAACTAACGCCAGCAGCGTCAGCCACACATCGCCGCGCTTCAAAAAGGGCCGTACGGTAGCAAATTCCCAGTCCATCACGACGCCTCCAGAATCCGATACGTCCGTAGGCTCCAGAGCACCTCCTGAATCAGCACGCGCACGGTAGTGAGCAAGGGGATCGCGACAATCATCCCCACGATACCGCCGAGCTGTGCAAAGATCAGCACGACAAACAAGATGACGAGCGGGTGCGTCTGCGCAGCGCGGGAGAAGATAATGGGTTGGAACAGCACGTTATCCATCAACTGCGTGATCCCCATGGCGAGGAATACCCAGAAGATCAGCGAGAAATCGCCCGTCTGCACCACCGCGACCACCGACCCCAGCAGGAAGCCAAGCGCTGGGCCCAGATACGGAATCGTGTTGGCCAAGCCCGTAAATACACCGACGGCCAGCGCGTAGTCCAACCCGACCACGTACAGCAGCACAGTGGCCGTCAGCGCCACAAACGAGCACTGCGTCAAGAGCGCCCGAAAGTAGCGGCCCAGGTTGTGCTCTACCTTCTCTATGATATGAAGCGACACCTCAAAGTACCGGTTCGGGACCAGCGCCAGCAACGACTGCCGGATGTCGTGCCCGTCTTTGAGCACGAAGAACGTGACCATCGGGATGATGACGAGAGCGTAGACAATGTTCGCGAAGATGTCGACAACGGACCCGACGAATGCGGCGGCAGTGTCCCGCTCGAAGAGCGTCTCAAATGCCTGCGTGACGGCTTCGATAAGGTCGAGCTGGGTCCCCGGAAAGGCCTCCTCGACTCGTTGCTGCAGAAACGCAGCGATCTCGATGATGGTGTCCTGCGAGACTTGCTGGGTAATGTCCGTGACTTGCGCGGCAAGAAACGGCAACAGGTAGGTCAGCAGGAACGCAATCGTGCCAAACACCACACTGAAGGTTAGCAGGATACCGATCCACCGCGGGCCGCCAAGCCCACCCTGCGCACGGTCCACCAGCGGCCCGATGACATAGGCCAGCAGGATACCGATGATGAGATAGAGCATCAACACCGAGAACTCCCACATCAACCAGGCTGCCAGGACGACACCACCGACCCCAAGGACCGTGCGTACGATCCGGCCCAGTGTCCATCCCGAAGCTGGGGGTGGGGGCCTGTGGTCCGGCCCTGCATCCAACCCCTGCAAGGTCCGACGGGAGGGCGCCTGCTGCAACGTCGGCGTGGGACCAGTCTCCATACGCACCGTGTCCATTACGTGGGAAAAGCGAAAAACGAAAGACGCCAGAAGAGGCGATGCTGCGAATACGATGGCCCTGACGGTGGGTTCGACCCAGAGCCGTGGCTCTTCTTTCAGTCCTAATTTGAGCCCTTATTCGAGCCCTTCTTTGACGGAACGGATAGTGCCCCGCCCTTACACCGAATGGCTCGGATGTTCGGCCTCCAGCGCCTCTACAATGGGGCGAATGACGTCGTAGGAGAAGCCGCGGCGGCGGAGGTAGTCGGATAGCTTTTTCTTCCGGCGCCGGGGGTCGTCCTCCTGTGCCACGCGGGGCCAGCGCTTTTCAGCATGCGCTTGCGCCGCGGCTTTCAGGTCAGCCGAGGCTGTAAGCGCGTCGAGCGCCGGCTCGATCGCCCGCGCCGGCACGCCTTTCTTCTTCAGGTCGCGCCGAATACGCATGGGGCCGTGCCCTTTAAGCCGAAAGCGCTCGTTCGCATACGCTGCGGCATAGGCGACATCATCGATCTCCCCCTTGTCTTCAAGATAGTCCAGCGTGCGCTCCACCACGTCGGGGGCGTAGTCCGCGCGCTGGAGCATCCGCTGTACTTCCGTTCGGGTACGCCGGCGCTTTACGACGTATTCCCAGGCGCGAGCGCGCGCTTTCAGCACCTGATCGTCTGCCACCAACTGCCGCTGCGTTTTCACATCCAGCGACATGCCCTTTGCCAGTTCGTACCGTAGCACGAGATCCACATGCACCCCAAAGGCGAACGCGCCGTCGATATGAACCGACACGCGGTTTGGATCCTTTTTCTGAGCAACGAGCCGGGTGATCGTGCCGGGGGCAAAGGGCTGTTCTGAAGCGTCGGACATGCGTGCGGCGGAGGTTAATGAGCAGAAGGAGGCTGCGGCGCAAGCTATGGGGTTTGGCTTACCTGCACCCGCACCGTGTCCAGCGCGATCCCGGTCACAATACCGAGGCCGCCCTCCACATTTGAGACCGGCTCGCGGCGGGACGGATCATCACGCGTGGCGGCAAAACGGGCGTACGGCTCGTCACCACGGATAAGGGCCAGCTGTACGCTGTGACTGGGTAATGGGGCGTTACTATCGTCTACGGGCACGCCGTAAACTCCGATCCATGAGCGCACGGGGGGCAAGCAATCCCCGGCGGCCGGACAAGCAGCATCGGCTTCCTGCTGTACTTGCTCGGGGCGCAGGAAGAAGTCGCCCAGCGAGGAGCCTCCGGCAATCGCGGGCCGCAGCCGCGTCCGGACCCAGTAGGCGCGTTCGGCTGGCTCCGTCCACCAGAGCTGTACCTCGATTGGATACGCGAAGCCATCCGCTGCGCCCGTCCGCAACGAGTCGAGTTGCAGCGAGTCAAGCTGGGTAGGGTCGACGAACACCGAGTCAAACAAGACGGCTTGGATCGGGGCCTCAGGTACGTTAACGCGGAAACTATCGAGGGTAACGGGCGGCGGCAAGGTACCCTCTGCGGTAGCAGTCTGACCATTCCATTGAGCCTCAAACGAGAAGCGGCTTTCTGGCTGTAGGGGCACCGCGGTGCTTGCGGTGTATCGACCCGTGCCGCCTGCGGGTGTGAAGGGATACGCGGTGCCGTCTACGGTGAGGGTAACGGTGGCATCAGTGAGGGCGCTACCGGCCCCGTCCGACGGAAGGGGCGCGTCGAGGGGGCGCGTGCGGCTCAAGCGCAGGTGGGGCGTGGAATCGCCCGTGGTGAGGAAGGCTTCTGCCACGATACGCTCCGGCGGATCGGGCGCTACGCTATCGCACCCGGCCATCGCCCAAGTGGCCAGGACGAGCGCTGGAAGCAGGCAGCCGAGGAAGCGGCGCCATGCGCGTGTGTGTACAGGTTGATCCATCGCTACAATTCGATGTGGAGTTCGAACAGGGGCAGCAGTGGAAAGCCGAGGCGGTTTTGCACGGCTACGCCGGCTTCCGGGGCCGGGTCGTACTGACGGGAGACGACATTGCGCCGCCCCAACACGTTAAACAAGTTCAGCTGCACCCGCGCCGGGGCGCCCAGCAAGCCGAACCGATAGCCGAGCGAAAGATCGGTGCGCCAGTAGGTCGGCAGCCGCCCGTTGTTCACCTCCGGTCGGTGAAGAAAACGCGTGGGTTCATCATCCAGCACATCGCCAAGGCTGAACCGCGCCTCAGGCACGGTGGTGGGGTAGCCATTCCGCCATTCGGTAGACAAGCCCCAGACCCACCGGTTGGTTTCGCGCTGCACGGTTGCGCGCAGGGCCCGCGGTACGTCGAACCGGGTCGGCCGGAAGCTTTCCTCGCCCAGCGCCCGCGACCGGCTCTTTGATCGCCCCCCGTGGTAGGTCGCCCGCAGACGCCACGCCCCGAGCTCGGCCGTGGCCAGTAGCTCCAGCCCATAGGCCCGGCTCTCCCCCGGTTCGTACTGCCCCAGCAGCGCACCAGTATCGATCCCCCCACCGTTTAAGCCATCGGGCCGCTGCAACTCATCGCGCGGGATGAGGATGTCCTGTGCCGTCCGGGCGTAGCCTTCTACGCCAAGCGTCAGCCATGGCAGCGGCTGGAGCTCCAGCCCGGCGGAGACATGGCGACTGGTAGACGGCCGCACATCCTCATCCGATGGAATCCAGCGGCTCGACACCAGGTCATACAAAAACGTGCTGCGGTCGCGGAGGCGGTGGAGGTACTGCACATGCAGGCCCACGCCGGCTCTGGCGGACAGCAAACCTGGAACGACGGCGTAACGCGCGTTCAGGCGGGGCCGCAGGTGGGCGTGCTGGCCGCCGCTGAAGTAGGAAAAGCGAACACCCGGCTGAATCGTCCACCGCGGGCTGGGCGTCCAGGTGTCCTGTGCGTATGCCGTGAGCTCAAAGGCGCGCGCCTCACTGTCCTCCATGATAGTTTCCACCGCACGTGGCGAACGCTGCAGTTCCGCATCCAGCGTGCTGTCGAACAGGTGGCGGCGGACGTGCAGGCCCATGCGCACCTGATGATCCAGCGAGGCGTAGAAATCGACATCCACCTTCGCCCCAAGGTCCCACAGCGCTACATCATAGGCAGAGGTAATGGTGGAAACCTCAGAGGGCCGGATCAGCGATCGCTCCCGGGCGCGGTACCCCGAGGCGTAGGCGGTGGTCGTAACGAAGAAGCGATCCGAGGACAGGTACTGGTGGCGCGCGCTGACGAGCTGGTTGCCCCAGTTGTGGTCAAGCTCAAAGAACAGATCGGCCGGCCGTAGCCACGAAGAAAAATCGAGCGACAAATCAAAGGGCAGCCGGAGGTCCAGGTTATCGCCGCCCCCGTAGTAACTGAGCGAGAGCCGGTGCCGCGTGCTGGGACGGTACGTGGCCTTAGCGCTGAGGTCATAGAAGAAATACCCCGTCCGCAGCGTATCCCGGACGCCCCCCTGCTCTACCGGGTGGCGCGAGCCCGCAACCTGGTCAATGTACGAGCGGCGGGCCGCCACCATAAACGAGAGGTTCTCCGTCACGGGCCCCTCCAGTACGATGCGCCCGCTGAGCAAGCTAAGGGCGGCAATGCCCCGCATCTCGGTACGGCTGCCATCCCGCATTTCCGCATCGAGCACGGCCGAGAGCCGCCCCCCATGCTCGGCTGGAAAAGCATCCCGATACAGGTCAATGCTTTTGAACGTCTCCGTCTGAAACGTGGACACGATATTGAACGCGTGCCAGGGATGATACACCGGCGCGCCATCCAGGAGATACAGGTTGTGATCCGACTGGCCACCCCGCACGACAAGGCCGCCCGTGAGCTCCCCCGCACGCTGAATCCCTGGCATCCACTGCAGTGCCTGAAACAGATCCGACTCGCCGGAGAACGAGGGCAGCTGCTCCAGCTCCCGCGTGGGCGTGCTGACAACACCGGGCAGCACAGCCAGATCGGAGCGCTCGGAGCGGCGGGCATCGACCTGCACAGTAGCCGCCTGCATCTCGCGGGCCTGCAGCGCCACCGAAGCGACGGGTGCACCGGCCGTCAGCAGCGTATCTGCTGTAGCATAGCCGACATACGACACGCGAACCCGGTAAGGGCCCACGGGCAAGGCCGGCAGAGCGAAATAACCGGCCTCGTTGGTTACGGTGCCACGCTCCAGGGCTGGGACGTATACATGGGCTCCTGGTAGCACCTCCCCGGAGGCTGCATCCGTAACGAAGCCTGCCATGGCAGCGCGGAGTGCGGGACGTTCTGCCGCAGATTCCCCGGTCGCTACAAGCACGTATTGTCCTGAGCGGGTCTCGTTCGCCTGAAGGTTGGTCTCTGAGAGCACACAGGCGAGGGCCGCCGCTACATCGGTGCCGCAGTAATGGCACGAGACGTGCGGCGCAGCCTCAACGAGGCGGTCGGCAAACACCAGATTGATGCCGGCCTGCTGCTGGACCTCAGCAAGGGCGGTGCGCAGGGGGACGTCCGACACGTCAATGTGGAGCTCCTGGGCAGCCGCCGGTGCTGAAAGCCCCGCCAGGCCCACCAAAAGCAGCACCAGTACAGCACACAGACACCAGAGGCGCAAAACAGGAACACGACAAATGGACGAGCGACGGTCAACGCTGCCGGCCTATAGCCTGACAGATACGTTCGGCTCTAACGTGTCCGCTGCACTGAGGTTACGCGTCGGATGCGACAGCGCTGCTGATCTTCATTTTACGGTCGGATTTCGAGGGCCTGATCGTCGCTCTCTACCCGGGCGCCGAGGGTAGCGGCCAAGGCCTCCACGATTTCTTCCAGCGTCGCGTCCTCGGCAAACGTACCAGACACCCGCTCCTCAGCCAGTGCGGGATCTACCCGGAGCATCCGGCCAAAGCGGGCCTCCAGGCGCTCTGCGACCCGTGCCATGGGGGTTTCACGGAAGAAGAGCAGGCCCGTCCACGCCAGGCGCTCGCTGAGGTCCACGCGCTCGGGAGCCGACGGTGGCGCGCCCACCGTGGCCCGGCTGCGCTCCCCGGGTGTCAGGGTGACCTCCTGCCCAGCGGCCGCGAGGGTCACCCGTCCGGTTGCCAGCACGACCTCCGTGGCCTCCTGTGTCGCTTCCACGCCGAAGGCCGTACCCAGGACGCGCACCTCGGCTGCGGCGGTAGCGACACGAAAGGGCTCTTCCCCCGGTGCCACGGTAAAGAAGACCGCCCCTTGCGCGTCCACCGTGCGGTCGAACGCTGGCTCGGGCCGATACGTGATGCGCGCTGCATCAACCAGCAGCGCCGTGGAGCCGTCGGGCAGGGTAATCGTGGTGGACTCGCCCGGGACCCCCTCGGCGATAGTAAGGACGGGCTCCCGTGGCCAGAGCAAAAATAAGCTTGCCGCCACCAAGATTGCCGCCGTAGCCCAGCCCACATATTTCCATGAGGACTGGCGCTGGCGTGGCGCTGGCGTGGCCCGCCGATCGGCCGCGCGGGGCAACGGCGCTGAAGTCCCTCTGCTTTCGCTCGGCGCACGGGTGGCTGCCGCTTGCCACTCCGCATCAAACGTGTCGGCAGCGCGCTGGATGTCCCCCACTACCGCACGTAACCCTGGATGCTGCTGCACCGCTTCCTCTATTTCGGCCCGCACCGCTGCAACCTCATCTCGCTCCTCCGCGCTCACCACCGACGCCTGTGCGGACGACGACAGCGCGTAGAGGACCAGCAGCCGGCGGTCCGGCAGGTCCGCCTCTAACTGCTGGTGGATCAATCCCTGCAGCGAAGCCCACCGCTGAAGTGCTGTTCGGAGTTCGGGTTCTGCATCGAGCAGGGCACGCAGCGCCCGGCGGTCCTCGGCCGTTAGGTGGTCTGCGGCCAGCGCCTTGATGAGCGGGTCATTCATTGCAAGTAGAAAACAGCAACATGAGCGGGTGGGATAGCACAATAGCAGAGGAACCTCATGGGCCTCTTCACCGGGAGTAGCCGCAACGCGCGTTCATAAAGTAACACAGGCTCTGCTACCCCAACAGCAACAACAGCAGTGCTGTCAACACGTCTTTCATTTTATCGAAGGCACGCTTTACCTGCATCTTCACCGCCGCCTCCGTAGAGTCGATCATCTCAGCGATTTCGCGGTAGCGGTAGCCGTAGGCCCGCAGCTCCAGGATGCGCCGGGCCTTGGTCGTTAGCAGCGACAGGGCGCGCTCGGCGTCCACAGCAGCCCCCGGCTCGCCGTCCATCGTTCGTTCGGGCAAAATATCCGGATCGAAGAGCGTTTCCTTGGGCCCGTACCGCCCGCGGTAAAGATCCTGCACCTCAAACAGCGCCGCCTTCATGGCAAAGGCCTTCAGGCGGTCCGGGTTGTTGAGGTCGCTCAGCCCATTGTGCACACGAAGCAGCGTATTCTGAATGAGGTCATCTACAGCCGGGCGCTTACCCACCCGGTTGATAAAGAAGCCGCGCAACACGGGCTCGAGGCCTGCCAGGAGGCGGTCGCGAGCAGCCGCATCCCCCGCCTGGGCCGCCAGGACGGTGTCGGCATCGAACGGTGCGGGATCAGGCATGCGGAGGTAGTGGGAAAAGTGAACCCATGGAAACACACGATAGGCGCGCGTTCATGTACCGTATGCGCTGCGCCATCGGTTCCTCCGGCCCTCGGAGGCGAACCGATGAGGGCTCTAAGCATTAACTACACTGGAGCTGTCGGGAGCCTGCGGCAATACCGCGGCCATGGTACATAGGCATGACCTGTGTGCGCTACCGGCCTCCCATTCTTTGTGTTTAATAGATCTGACGGACGAACAATGGGCAAGTATCAGTTGGAGCGCGTGACACTCGGTGAAGCTCAGGGCCAGGGCTATGCGTTTAAACGGCGTACGGCGTTCGGCAAAGCCCGGAAAGGAATTTTCTTTCCCGATAGTGATGAAGACCTCGACCTCCTTGAAGAAGGCGGTCAGTATACCTTCACGGGCTCATGCTACTACCGCCAGCGCGGACCACGCGACCGGGAATTTGACGTTGTCATTTCAAACATCACCTCCACACGGATGGGCCACCGGATCGACTTTGAGGCGATCGACAACCCCGAGCCCGTCCTTACGGTTGAGGTTGCGGAGGAAGAAGAGTAGCTGCAGCGTAGCTACCAGTAAGAACTTTGCCATGGGTGAAGTTCGGTAGCCCCTCCCTTTAGCTTAGATCCCCGAAGCCCCCGGTGGGCCTCGGGGATTTCTATTTTACGACCTGCGGAGCAGACTTCGGTTGGACTATACGCGAGGGATTTGTTACTCTACCCTCCGGTCTTTCCCTCGTCTCACCTTCGCACCTTCTATGATTCTTCGCTACGCCCGCACGTTACCACTTCTCGTAATTGCATTCCTGCTTCTGCCCGTGCTGGCCATGGCACAGGAGCGCGAAGCGCTTACGCACGACGTCTACACCGAATGGAACCGCATCACCTCGCGTGCCCTCAGTACCGACGGGACATGGGCCCTCTGGACGATGAGCCCCGAGCAGGCCGACGGCCTGCTGGAAGTCCAACGCCTGACAGGTGATACCCGCTATCAGATTGAACGTGGCGCCTCGGCGCGCTTTGCGCACGACGCTACCCACGCCGCCTTCCTCATCAACCCGCCTCGGGACTCCGTTCGCCAGGCCCGGCTGGATGACGTGCCGCGGGCCGAACGGCCCAAAGACAGCCTCGGCATCAAGGATCTGGCCAGCGGAGAGCGTGTCGAGATTGCGCGGGTCTCCTCATTCCGTCTCCCCGACAAAGCCGGTGGATGGATTGCCTACCATCTCGAGCAGGAGCTTGAAGAGGAAGAGGCCGAAGATGAATCGGAAGAGGATGCCACGAACGATGAGGACGAGGAAGCCTCCCGCGACGACGATCAGTCGGCTGGCACACCCTTGATCTTGCGCAACCTGGAAACCGGCGAAGAAACACGGTTCGAGCACGCGACGGACTACGCCTTCTCTGAAGACGGTGAGCTCCTGGTCTACACCGCCATCACCGAAGATGGTGCGGACGATGGCG
>LKNB01000080.1 GCA_001564055.1 Rhodothermaceae bacterium Tc-Br11_B2g6_7 | reverse complement strand
GATGAAGGCGCGACCATGTCGCAGCACTTCATCACCGTCGAAAACGGCTGTGGCGCTTCGCTTTCCGTGGACCCGATCCACGACATGCCCTCCGATGCGGCCTTTGCCGTCAAGGGCAGCTATCCTAACCCGTTCGCCGGGCAGACCACCATCGAGTTCACCTTGAGCGAGCCTGATGTGGTACGGATCAATGTGTTTAACGCGCTTGGCCAACAGGTCACCACCTTACGCTCCGACTACATGAGCGCGGGTGCGCACGAGATCCACTGGGATGGCACCGACACCTCCGGGCGGGAGCTTGCCCCAGGTGTTTACTTTGTTCGCATCACCACCAGCACCGGAAGTGGCACGGCCCGACTCATCAAGCGATAATATCGGCCCTGCTCTCCTGAGCTTTTTCTGAATCAACTACTACCTATACCTATGACTACGACCGCATCCAACGCTTCACCTGATACCGTGCGCAGCGAACTGGGCAGCACCACCGAGCGCAAAGCTTTCGTGCCCCCCAGCCTTCGTACCCACGACACCGTGCAAAAACGCACAGCATCGGTGTATGCGTTCAGCTAACACCGCACCTGCATAACGCCCAGCGACCGGCCTCCGCTCGTCGCTTCGGGCACGCAGCAACGCTACCCCCACACCGCATCTGTCGGTGTGGGGTTTTTTAGTGACGCGCCCCCGTTACGCCCCGAAGCGCGTACCATGCAGCCGAGCCAGATAGATAGCGTAATTTCTCCCCCATCGAATCCCGAACGTGGAGATGAAACCTAAAGCGCCTCCATTCGCCGTCCCAGGGATCTGTGGGTGTCGAGAGCTCCTGCACCACGGCTGCGGCCAGTGCCTGTGCCCGGACGTCCTGACGAGCGGCCTGTAGCAGCGGAGCCGGTACGGGGGCACCAAGCAGACCATCGGCCAATAGCACACCCAGCCGCAGCATCCGTCCAGCTCCCCGCTGCTCCACATGCGCCAGAATGGCGTCAACCGGCAGGTTTGCATGCGCACGGAACACCTCAGCCACATCGCACACCCACTTCAGCGATTCCCACCGGTGCTTTGCAGCGTGCATGGTCAGCACGTACAGCCAGTCTGCCGCTGAGAGGCACGGCAAGGTCGCACGATGTACCTGAATTGGTGTGCTGCGCTCCAGCAGCTCTTCTGCTGCAACACCCTGCGAAAATCGCTTGGCCGACAGGGCGGTGTGGAGATCGATCTTAAATCCGTCGTGCCGCTTTAGGTAGGGGAATTCGTGCTGCGACCAGACGTACCACCGCTTGCGCCAGCCCGTCGGATCGGCGTCCGGCTCGTATCCTATCGAGCGGATGACGGCCTCGGCTGCACCAAACTCACCAGGGGCCACGAGAATGTCGAGGTCGCCCGCGGTGCGATAGGTAACGTTGCCATACGCCCACTGCGCCAGTACGACGCCCTTGAACGGCATCGCCCCTACACCAGCCTCGGCAAACGCGTCGAAGAGGCGGCCTGCCTCCTCAATAAGTAGCATTGCAAAATGCGCATTGGCGTGATAGTCTTCCTCCAGTGCAGCGAGCACGTTCGCCGGCACGTGATCACTGACGGTCCGGAGCGTGCGATACAGAAGCGGCATGACGCTGTGATGCCGGGCAAAACGCAGGACCTCCTCCCAGTCGAGGGATGGTGAGATCAACAGATCTTCCAGCTGCTGCACGGCCTCGGCGGAGCGTTGCGTCCGGCTGCCGAGGCAGCACATCCGCAAAGAAACCGGTGTCGCGTCGAGGAGTGATGCCATGAGGAAGCGTATCAATCGCGAAAAGGGAACGAACGCACCAACCGCTGTCGTTGGCTCCTGTCCCACGCCCGCCCGCTTTTGCTGATCCCCTGCCGCGCTGTGTCCACCCGCCTCCTCACCGATCCCACCGAAGCTGCGACCTACATAAAGGCAGGTCAGGTGGTGGCCTTCCCGACCGAAACCGTGTACGGGCTCGGCGCCGATGCCTTCAACCCAGAGGCGGTGCAACGCATTTTTGAGGCCAAAGGCCGGCCGTCTGATAATCCGCTGATTGTGCACGTGGCTACGGCGGCTGAGGTGCCTCGGGCAGCGGCCGCGGTGCCCCCGGTGGCTGAGCGGTTGCTGGAGCGCTTCACCCCCGGCCCCCTCACCCTCATCCTGCCCCGCCACCCCGAGGTACCGCGCATCGTCACAGCCGGGCTGGACACCGTCGGGGTGCGGATTCCGGCCCACCCGGTAGCGCAGGCCTTCCTCACGGCCTGCAACACCCCTGTGGCCGCCCCTTCAGCGAATCCCTCAGGCCGCCCCAGCCCCACCTCCTGGGAAGCGGTGAAGGCCGGGCTGGACGGCCGCATTGCCGCGATCCTAAAGGGCGGACGCGCCAACGTTGGCCTGGAATCAACCGTGGTGGACTGCACCACGGCGCCCCCTACCATCCTACGCCCGGGGGCGGTGACGCGGGCTGAACTCCGCACCGTAGCGCCAGACATCACGCTCG
Organism: Rhodothermaceae bacterium Tc-Br11_B2g6_7; assembly: GCA_001564055.1. Classification (GTDB taxonomy): domain Bacteria; phylum Bacteroidota; class Rhodothermia; order Rhodothermales; family Salinibacteraceae; genus Tc-Br11-B2g6-7. The sequence goes on along the minus strand of LKNB01000080.1, from coordinate 10,132 downwards.
CGCCCGCTACGGGTCCTGTTCGTAGCCCCGGGCAAAAACACAGACACTACACGCCCAGCGCTACAGTCCGTCTCGTGGAGACGCCCGCCGACGCGTCCCCGGATTCGACATCTGCGTTCATTGGGATTGACGCCCCCGCCCGGCCTTCGGCGTATGGTCGCGTGGCCGTATGTGCGGATGTGGCAGCCTACGCCCATGCCCTATTCGATTTCTTCTTTCAGTGCGACCGCGACGGCATTCAGCAGATCTACTGCCAGCGGGTAACCTCGGAGGGACTGGGCCTCGCGTTGATGGACCGGCTGGAGCGCGCTGCCGCGCGCTGACTACGGCGGCTGTCGCATGAGCGCGCGGTTTACCCGCGGGTATTGCGAATCACCCAGCGGGCAAGAAATGGGAGGGCCTGGCACACCGCTAACCCGGCCTTAGCCACCCACGGCCGGATGTAGGCGTGATGAGCCCAGCGCCCGACCCGCATCCGGGTGCCAAACTCGGCGTGCCAGTCGGCGGTGTAGCCTGAACGGAACGCCTCCGCCGTACACGCCCCCCGGAGAAACGTATCTACATGCGGAGCCACAAGCTCGGCGCTGCGCAGGGCCATCGCCATTCCATCGCCACACATGGGGGCAATCATGCCCGCCGTGTCGCCAATCATACAAACGTCGCCCTCGAACGTGGTTTTCGGCTGTACGCTGACCTGGCTCACGGCACAAAAGGAGTCGGACACGCGCTCGAGCTTCTCGAACCGAGCCCGTAAGTGGGGATTGGTCTGAAAGGTTTGCGCGATCATGCCCTCTGGACTTCGGTCGGCCGCCTTGAGGGTGTCTTCGTGGGTGATCCAGCACGCGTTGACCAGTCCGTCTTCCACATGCGACATGCCACAGTACCCGCCGTCGAAGGCATGAAGCTCAATCACATCTTCCAAGTCGGCCCCGCGAAAATGAGCCTTAAAGCCCACATACGGCCGGTGCTGCTGCATCGCCTCGCGGTCCAGTGTGCGGTCGAGCACGCCGCGCTTGCCGTACGCGCCCAGCACCACGCGGGCCTGAAACGTCTCCGTGCGGGTGATGAGGGTAAAGCCCTCGTCCAGGCTACCCTCCACACTGCGCACCATCGTCCCATCTCGCACGTCAGCGCCGCACGCAGCAGCCCGCGCGAAGAGCATCGGATCCAGCCGATAGCGACTGAACCCAATCGCCGTGCCCGGAAGGGGAGCGTCGAACGCGGTGCCGTTGCTGGCGGTGATGCGCGTGCGGTGCATGGGGTGAGCGCCGGCCTCCTCTACGTCGCGGAGCACCTCCAGCCGCTGCAGGGCGCCTTTCACCTCCGGCGACAAAAACTCACCGCAGAGCTTGTGTACGGGATACGTCTTTTTCTCCAGCAACAAGACGTCATGCCCTGCTACAGCCAGCTGTACGGCTGCGCTACAGCCGGCAAGACCTCCACCTACGATGGCAACGTCAACCATGGTGCGATGTGTGTTCGTGGGTCGTACTAATCGTCCATCGAAAGGCCCAGTGCCATTGGATCCGAGCATGCGGAAGGCCGGCGCGCTGCACCAGCCGCTGTAGCTCAGTGCGGGTAAAGCCGCGCAGTACCGACACCGGGGCATCGTGATGGAAAAACTCCGATGCATTCGTCACCGTTGCCCATGCCTTCACGCCGTAGTAGGCCAGTGGATAACGATGTAAATCGTTTACTATAAATCCAAGGCGCGCCGTTCGGTCCAGCTCCTGCAGCATTTGGACGGCTTCGTCATCATTCAAATGGTGCATGAAGAGAGAGGTGACGCCCACATCAAAGGTGTCATCGGCAAAAGGGAGCTCAAGGGCGTCGCCTTGCTTCAGGTCAATTTGCCCCGCGAGCCGCGGCGGCAAGCGCTTTTCCAGCGCTTCACGTGCGTAATCAAGGGTTGCTGCATTTACGTCGAGCCCGGTCGGCTGTATGTGCCAGCCCTGCCGCACGGCTTCACGCATTAGATACTCCGGAAAGTCGGCGCCGCCTGTCGCCACATCCAACACCTGAAGCGGCGCATCCGGGCGCGCTCTGCGAAGGAGCGGTTCCAGATGCTGCAGGGTGGCCGCATTGCCTCCGAGGTACCGGTTCACCCGGCGCAGATCCACCAGCGCAAGGGCCAGCCGCTCGTCGTCGATTGAAAAGTCGTCCATCAATTCGGACTGGGACGAGCGCTCGCTGAAATCAGGCATACCACGAGGGGGAGATTAAAAAAACCATGCAGGAGAAGTCACTCAGCGTCGGGCGCCGGGTCGATCTGGACATCACCGTAGGAGATGACCTCGTTCCGGCCGATGTCGAACAGGATGAGGCGCACAAGACCGGCTTCCCCTACAGCTGCTGAAAGGTTGAAGCGAATCGGAAAGAAGCCGTCTTGGTCAACCTCGGGGCGACGGGTGATTTCAAAGAGTTGCTGCCCGTCGCTGCGGAGCGCGTCAATGCGCACCCCGCGCGGCACCCCGTCAAAGCCAAGAAGGGTAACGCCAACGGTGACTTGTTCGCCAAACGCGACCGGGTTGGGGAAGGCAGGCTCTACCACCACGCGCCCTGCGTACAGCGGCCCCGTCCGCCAGTCGTCTGGGTCTTCCGAACCTATCACGCTACCGTTCTCGTCGGTTTCCGTGATACCGTCCGGCGGTTGTAGTGCCTGTGCAACGAACTCGGACTGCTCGCCCCGCGTGTTACACCCGCTCAGCAGCAGTGCCGCCAGCGCCAGACCAACCGTGATACAAGCAAGCGTGCGCATGTCCAAGGGGTCTGGTCGAGTCGTTGTGCGCCGTTCAATGCTGCGCTGGTAACGCTTTGTTCCTCTGCCCACCTTCATTACCCGCTCTCACGTTCGTCCCTATGACGCTTCTCTCCGGCCAACAGGTGTGTGTGAAGCTTGGTGGTACCCCCATTGTTCACGATGTGGATTTTGGCGTGGAGGCTGGATCGTGGACCGGGTTGATTGGCCCTAATGGTAGCGGCAAAACGACGTTGCTCCGCGCCATGAGTGGGCTGGTGCCCTACACCGGATCGCTGCAGTTGGACGGACGCGAGGTGCGCACCTGGTCGCCCCGGGCGCTGGCCCGGCGGATGGCGTTTGTGCGCCAGTCAACACCCCTCAGCTTCGACTTTCGGGTGGACGAACTGGTGATGCTGGGCCGCGCTCCGCATAAAGGCTGGCTGGATAGCTACGCGGCGAGCGACCGGGCGTACGTCCGAGAGGCCCTCGCGCGGGTAGATCTCGACAACCTGGCCGACCGGTCCGTGCTCTCGCTGAGCGGCGGCGAGCGGCAACGCGTATTTCTGGCTCAAGCTCTCGTGCAACAGGCCGATATCCTATTACTGGATGAGCCAACGACCCATCTTGACGTGCACTACCAGTTTGCCTTTCTGGATGTGGTGCGGGAGATGGTAGCTGAAGGCTGCACGGTAATCGCCGTTTTTCATGACCTGGAATTGGCGGCACGCCATGCCGACCGGCTGCTCGTGATGCACGAGGGGCGGCTGTGCCACCGGGGCGCCCCGGCTAACGTGCTCACCCCAACCATGCTCGCCGAGGTGTTCCGTATGAAGGCCGCCGTGGAGCACACCCCGGACGACGACCTTGCCATTCGATACAAAGCGTCGCTTTCCGCCAATCAGAGAAACGGGGAGCGGCTCACGCGGTAGGTGGAGGCGGTAGTATGTACACCCTGGCTCCTCTTTCAGAAACGATACCTCAGCATGAAAATCTACACGCGCACGGGCGACGAAGGCACGACAGGTCTCTTCGGCGGCGAGCGGGTCCGCAAAAGCCATCCGCGCATTGCGGCCTACGGGACCGTAGACGAAACCAATGCTCAGATTGGCCTGGCACGGGCCCACCTGCGAGGCGACGCTCCTGGGCACGACACCATGCTCCCGCTGCTCGAACGGATCCAGAGCGAGCTCTTCGTGCTCGGCGCTGATCTGGCTACGCCCGCTGGCGCCAAGGCCAAAGTGCCGCGCATTGAGCCGGCACACGTCACCTTTCTGGAGGAGGCCATTGATGAGCTGGAAGAGGACCTCCCCGCGCTCAAGCACTTCATTTTGCCGGGCGGCTCTCTGCCCGCTTCGGCCCTCCACCTGGCCCGCACCACCTGCCGCCGGGCCGAGCGCCTTACGGTAGAGGCCGGTACGCTGGAGCCCATCAACGAACAGAGCAGCGTATACCTCAACCGGCTATCGGATTTTCTCTTCGTGGCCGCCCGATGGGTGAACCACGCCGCCGGCGTCGACGAGGCCGAGTGGCGACCGGAGACCTCTACCACCACTCCAGATTGAATTTTTGCACGCCCCGCTTGCCTCGGTCCCGTGCGTATTCTTATACTCACCACAGCTAACGCAGCACGCCCGTTACCGCCTCGCCCCCATTAGCTTTCGCTTGCCGCATGCTTTCCAATCGTGCTCTCGTCCTCAGCGCCGCGCTGGCGCTCCTCATGGCCCTCGGCCTGTTCTCTGTCGCGTGTACCGGTACCACGGGCAGCGATGCAGCGTCCACCGCAGCAGATGATGCCTCGGATTCGACCGCAACAACGGCCAACGCGCTGGATGCATTCGGCATTGAAGCCAACGGGTATGACGTGGAAGAGCAGGCCATCCGGCGCAACCAGACCTTCTCTGACCTGGTGCAGCCGTACGGGATCAGCCCGCGACAGGTCCACCAGATTGCCACCGACGAGGCGCTGCGGGAGGTGTTTGACGTGCGCCGCATCCGTGCCGGGCGTACGATGCACGTGTACCGCGACTCCACCGACACGGCGCGACTACTGGTATACGAGCGCGACCAGATCAACTATGTGACGATCGATCTCCGGGACGGCATCTCGGCCACAGAAGGTGCGCGCGATGTGCAGACGCGCCAGCGCACCGTGCATGGCGTCATTGAGAGCTCGCCGTACCGGGCTCTGCAGCGCGCAGGGGCCAGTCCTCACCTTGCCGTACAACTGGCCAACGTGCTGGCGTGGCAGGTTGACTTCTACCGCATTCAGCGGGGCGATCGGTTTACGATTGTGTACGAGCAGGATTACATCGACGATGAGCCGGTGCGGCTGGGGCGTATCCTGGCCACACGCTTCGAGCATGCCGGGCGCGAGCACACCGCGCTGTACTATGCCCACTCGGAGGGCACGGACTATTTTAACGAGGACGGCGAGAGCATGCGGAAGGCATTTCTGCGCGCGCCGCTGGAGTACTCGCGGATCAGCTCGCGGTACTCGCGCAACCGGACACACCCGGTACACGGCCGTAACGTCCCCCACCTCGGCACCGACTACGCCGCCCCAACGGGCACCCCGATTCGAGCCACTGGAACCGGCACGGTGGTACGGGCGGGCTACACCCGAGGCAACGGCAACTACGTCAAGATTCGCCACAACAGCACCTACTCCACGCAATACCTGCACATGTCGCGCTTCGCCAGTGGCATCAGCCGGGGCACACGGGTAGAACAGGGAGAGGTGATTGGCTATGTGGGGCAAACGGGCCTCGCCACCGGCCCCCACCTCTGCTACCGCTTCTGGAAGAACGGCCAGCAGGTGGACCCTTTCCGACTTGAGTTTCCGTCGGGCGACCCCGTGCCGGAAGCTGACCGGAATGGCTTCGAAGAGCAAAAGACGCGCCTCATGGCAGCGCTCAGCCGTGCCGAACGGCAGCAACAGATTCCAGCCCTGGCAGGCCGCTCGCTGGGCACAGCAACCACCGAACTCGAAACGTAGACCGGCACGCGACAGCGCAAGCGGCACCGCAGTAAAGGCGATGGCGAAGCGCTACAGCGTCAGCGTCCGCGCCTGCTTAAACGCAAAGCGGATCGCCGGCTCCACGATTTCGAACGGGTGCGCGGGGCTCCGCTTGCGGAAATGCGATTGCAGGCTACGCCGCGACGCCTCGTACGTACGCCCCTGAAAGTGCTCCCGCTGGGCCATCTGATGGCCAAACCAGTAGGCGGGTGCGACATCATCAAATGCATGCGTCTCCGTATCGAAGGCGCGGTTGAAGTGTGCACGGAAACGCCCCTCAAAGCTATCGGGCGCTTCCTCCTCTCCCGCCTCCTCGCGCCGCATCACGCGGATGGGCTGGCCGAACTCTTTGATGATGTTGCGCTCGCCATGCTCAGAGCGCGTCCCCTCGGTGATGACCTCCCCATCGCCAATGCGGATCTGACGCGCGGCAAACGTCCGGCCCGTGTCCAGCTCGATACCGTAGACCTCCTCCAGATTCGTGTCGACGAGTAGCTGCTGGGCAGTGCCGTGAGAGCTTCCGCCGGGCCCACGGACGGTCATGCCGCGGACGTCGTGGGCGGGGTTGACAAGGCGCCACTCGGCGGCATCGCGAAGCGTCTGTAAGGCCATAAGGCTCGGAAGGTCGGGTCTGAGGGTGAGAGCGTATCATACAGTACACCTCGCAATATACAAGGCCACCGCCATAGGTCAATTACCGGCTGTGCCTTTCGCCTAATTTTCCCGGTCGGCTGCGGGATGATGGGCAGCCGGCGCTTCGCCATTGGCCATGTACACGGTGCGCGTCGGGTACGCGAACACGATCCCCCGCTCCTCGAACGTCTGAAACAGCCCCAGATTGATGCGTTCTTGCACGTCCATATAGGTATTGTAATCAGGCACGAGTACGTGATACACGACCTCAAACGTCAGTGCAGAATCGCCATATTCCTTGAAGTGGGCGCGGTCAAACCGGGCCTGATCTTCGGCCTCTACCAGTTCCTTTACCAGCCCGGGAATGGCTTTTACCTGGGCGTAGGGCGTCTGGTAGACGACCCCGAAGGTAAACACAATCCGCCGCTCAAACATGCGCTTGTAGTTGCGAATCCGGCTCCCCAGCAGGTCACTGTTGGCAAACACGAGCTGCTCGCCCGAGAGGCTCCGCAGCCGGGTAGTTTTCAGGCCAATGTATTCCACCGTTCCCAGAAACTCGCCAATAATGAGGAAGTCACCCACCACAAAGGGCTTGTCCAGGACGATGGACAACGATGCAAATAGATCGCCCAGGATGTTCTGAAGGGCCAGGGCCACGGCAATGCCCCCAATCCCGAGACTGGCGAGCAGCGCGGTAACTTCATAGCCCAGGTTGTCTACTGCCAGCAAAAACACCAGCGTGTACACGATGAGCCGCCCGATAAAACCCATCGCCTGCACGGTAGTGACGGCGGCAGCGTCAGCCTCCAGATGCTCTTCCTTATAGCTTGCCACATACCGCGTCACTACCCCATTCACCCAGAGGACGAGTTGGATCAGGAAGAGCAGGAACACCACGGTGGAAAGCACCTGGAGCAGGCGCGAGGGCGCTCCGCTGAGGAGGGCAGCCCCGTAGAGCCCCAGGCCCGCGAGGAAAAAAACACGGGTTCGGTCGACCATCACCTGAAGGTAGCCCCGCGCCGTGGCTGCCACATCTGCAGTCACGCGCTTCAAGGTCCCGCGGAGCACGCGCCGGGCCAGCAGCAGAAGCCCCGTCAACAGCCCCCACAGCCCGATCAGCAGGAGCCATTGCCAGAGCATGAGTCCCCAGAGGTTCGTCTCAAGCGTTGTGGTATCAAAGGGCATAGGGACTGAAAAAGAAATAATCATTATCGTAGTTAGGGAGCCCATCCAGCTGCCCGGGTACGCGCTGCCGCGCGCAACTCTCCACCCGGATGCAAGATACAAGACTTCCCGTCTATTCCCGCACACTGCATACCTTATACGTCGTATGGGCGATGGCTCCGCCAGCTGGTACCTCTTACTCCTGCTTGTAGGCATTGCCACAGGCATGCTCATTGCATGGCTGCGGCGTGACGCATAGGGTGGCGGAGCCCTCCCCTGCTGATCCTGAGGGTGGCTACATCGGTCGCGCCTTGTCCGATGATACACACCGTTCAACGGCGTACAGGGTCAGCGGTGGGAACTGCGCCCGGGGGCCCTCGTAGCTGCCCGAAATTTTACTCTTCTCACTGAGCCTTTCTTCTTATGTCCTCGTCTGACCGCGACGACCACTCCCAGACCTCCCCAACGGTTTCTCGGGAAAAATGGGAGGTACATGCGCTTCGCAAGCTGGCCAAAGGGTACGTCCTAATCGTAAGCAAAGAGCGCAAGAACGCCAACTTCCACTCCCCCACCAAGGGGTATGAGATGTGCGCCTACCAGGTAGCCAAGAAGCTGGTGAACGACGGGCTGGTGGAGCAAACCCGTGAGCATCATCTGGGCGCTGTATACGAACTGGCCGATGAAGTCCGTGAGGGGCTCAAGAAGCATCGCAAACCGATGCCTAAGGATGAGGACGACGAGGAATTAGCCTCGGAGGAGGATACGGAGGCTATCCTGGATGAAATTCCTGACCTTGACGACGACGAACTGGACCTGGAGGACGAGGACGAGGACGAAGAGGACGAGTTGGACGATGAGCGGTAGGCCCGACCAAATCGGACAGCCGAGGGCCTGCAGGTGAGGCTGTGTTCAGCAGGACCGGGGGGAACGAAGCCGCTCAGGCGAAGCGCCCTGGGCAGCCCGGTGCTCATTAGAACGCCGCGCTTTTTAGAACGTCGTCTTAAAACGTCGTCAGGTTGTACAGGGCTACGGCGATAATCAGACCAACCGAAAAGAGTATGGCGATTACGAAGGCCCAAAACTCAACCATGCTCGTGGTGCCCGCGGCCGTGCTGCGCCCGACCACATCCTCCTGCGACACCCCCATCGTCTCCAGAACGCGCTTGTCGGAGACAGACCGAAACGGCACAGGCTGTGAGAAGGGCTCCCAGTCGTCCGCTGTACGCGCCTGCACGCGCCAATAAAGGGTGTTGCCATCCTGCGGTAGCACCCCACTTACGTGCGTTTCTGTCCGATCGCCGACCGTGCTGTTGAAGATGAGGTTAGCAAAGGCGCGGTCGCGGGCAATCTGCAGGCGGTACGATTCGGCTCCATCTACCGGTGTCCACGCAAAGTTGACATCTTCCGCATCCACGACAGCATATTCGCGGGGATTACGGGCAACGGGCGTCGTAGAGATCTCAGCCATAGAAACGGAGGGAAAAGGGGGGTGAAAGTAGTTGGTACGGGTGCTCCTACGAGCTACGCACGCATGTGCTTCGGTGGACTTCGTTAGATTTTGTCGGATACGTTACGCGCCGTGCCTGCTGCGGGCAAATGATGGGCGGCGCTGCTATAAATCCATCACCACCAGTCCGGCCAGTTCCCGCAGAGCCGCTTCCGAGGCGCGGGCCTCAAAGCGCGTATCCACCAGCCGGCTCTCTGCCTGAGCAAGGGCCTCTTGCACTTCGCGCAGCTCCAGCGGCGTGATGGCCCCGAGTTCAAACTGCCGCAGGGCAGTGGCGGCATTATCCCGAGCGATGCTGACATTCTCCTCTTCCAAGGCCAGCAGGTCAATTCGGTTTTCGAAGGTTACGAATTCTTCCTGTAGCGCCGTTACCACCTCCGTTTCTAATTCTTGGATGGCAAGGGTGGCGTTGCGCTCGCGCACCTGAGCATTCTGGGCACGCCGGCGACGGTTCAGCCCATCGAACAGATCGACGCTCAGGGTGAAGCCATACGAAAATCCGTAGCTCTCACTAAACTGAACAAACCCGCTCTCTGAGGTCTGATCGCTGTACTGATACCGCAGTTGTAGATCGAGCGTTGGGAGCCGCTCGGATCGAATCTCGCGGCGCTCCTCGGCGGCGGCGTTTCTGGTCAGTTCGGCCACCCGTACATCTGGATTCTGTTGCTGTGCACCGGCCATCAGCATGTCCAGATCCAGTGCATCGTCGATCGGGATCTCTGATTCGACCTGGTAAGGATCCGCGTCGGGCAGATTCAAGAGGCGGTTTAGTTGCGCACGCGCGGCGTTGAGCGTGGATTGCTGCCGGAGCACCTCGCCGCGGTCGGCATTGCGGTCCACCCGTGCCTGGCCAAGCTCCAGATCGGACGCCGTGCCGAGGCGGATGCGCACCTCGGTCAGGCGTAGCCGTTCCTCAGAGATGTCGAGCGCTTCCTGCAGCACGGACAGGCGCTGTTGCTCACGGACGATGGTCAGGTAGGCCAGGGTAACATCCGTCAGCACGGAAGCAGTAACTCCTCGCACCCGCTGCGACGCGGCATCGCGCTCCGCACGCAGGCGACGCAGCGTGGCG
>LKNB01000079.1 GCA_001564055.1 Rhodothermaceae bacterium Tc-Br11_B2g6_7 | reverse complement strand
GGATGACGCTACTCCTCCCCCAACGTCATTCTGAACGCAGTGAAGAATCTCTTTACGCCCGGCACCCAAGCCCGTACGCACCGCTGTGCTCCGCTTCAAGAGATCCTTCGCAAGCTCAGGATGACGCAAGGGGAAAGGGATGACGCTACTCCTCACCCAACGTCGTTCTGAACGCAGTGAAGAATCTCTCCACGCCCAGCACCCGAGCCCGTACGCACCGCTGTGCCCCGGGCCACGAGATCCCTCGCATGCTCAGGATGACGCAAGGGGAAAGGGCTGGCGCGGAGACATCCAGGATGACGAAGCGGGCAGCCCCCAGAAAAGGAAGCTGCCCGCTGAGCCTATCGAACGGCAGGAATGACAAAGAGCGCGCGGCGATTAGGCCGTACCCTCTGTGGCCTCCCCGGTGCCGGTGGCGATCTCGGCGTTGCCCGCAGCGCCATCCCCACTCACATCGCCAAGCGCGTCCCCATCTCCGGGAAACTGCTTGATGTGCTCCGTGGGCGTGTCCTTGCCGGTGCCAGCGGCGACCGGCGAGGCCTCGTGGATGTAGTAGTCGCTGTTCGGCAGCGTGTCGTTGTGGCGCCGGGCGGCCGCAGCGGCTTCCCGCATGCTCTCGTCCGCGTGGTAGCGCATCTCGCCGAAGTTGTTGAAGATGTCAATCTCAAACAGATCGAAGAGGTGGTCGAACGCCGCGCGGTCGCGGTCGAAGGATGCGCCGGCTTCGCCCTTGCGCAGCTGGGCGCTCATCTTGCTGAGGGCGCACGTGAGCGCGAACAGGCGGATAGCGTTGTCCGCCACGCGGGCTTGCTGCGTCTGGTGCTTCACAATCTTCTCGCGCTCCCACTTGCTCGCCAGCTTAAAGTAGTGCGAGTGCTTCTGCACGAGGTTGCTGAGACGGTCGGCGTACGACTGCAGCGAGGGGTGCACACCGCGAATATCGGGCGCCGACGGCTTCACGCCGAAGAACAGCTGCAGCCCGAGCGGCACGGCCTTCTCCAGCACCTTGGGGTTGAGGCCGTTGCGCACCATCCGCGTGACGTTGCGCAGCGGCGACTCGTCGCTGTCCCAGAGCAGCGCGTCCTGCACGCTCAGCATCTGCTCCGCCAGTTGCTTGCCGCCGTAGGCAAAGATGAAGCCCTGCATCACCTCGTTGGAGCCTTCCACGATGCGGTGGATGCGGTTGTCCCGCCAGAGGCGCTCAAATTCATTCTCCGTCATGTAGCCATCGCCACCCATAATCTGCATGGCGTCGTCGATGACCTCCCAGCCAAAGTGGGAGCAAAAGACCTTGGAGATGGCCGTCTCCACCATGATGTCCTTGTCCTTGCGGTCAAGCATGCCCGTCACCATGTACAGCATAGCGTCCATCGCGTAGGTGTAGGCCGCCATGCGTGCAATCTTCTGCTGCACGAGGTCGAACTCCGCCAGCGGCCGGCCGAACTGATAGCGCGTCTGCACCCACTTGATGCTCTGGTCCATGGCCTGCTTGGCTGCGCCGCTCACACCGGCCGACAGCGTGCACCGCCCGAAGTTGAGGCAGGTCAGCGCCACGTTGAGCCCCCGGCCTTCTTCGTGGAGAACGTTCTCGCGCGGCACCTTCACGTCGTTGAAGCGAATGCGGGCCTGCCACGTGCCGCGGATGCCCGTCTTGCTGCGGTTCTTCTCAAAGATGTCCACGCCATCCATGTCGGGCGTGCAGATCAGCGCCGTCACCTTCTCCTTGCCGTTGGGCATCTGCTGCTTGGCCATCACGGTAAACATGCCGGCCAGGGCGCCGGAGGTCGACCATTTCTTCTCGCCGTTCAGGATGAAGTGCGTGCCGTCGTCGGTGAGCTCACAACGGGTTTTCTGCCCGGCGGCGTCGGATCCCACGTTGGGCTCCGAGAGGCAAAACGCCGAGAGGTACTCGCGCGCCACCTTCGGCAGGAAGTGATCCTTTTGCTTCTCGGTGCCAAACAGCATGATGGCCTTACAGCCGATCGACTGGTGTGCGGAGACCACCACGGCCGTGGATGAGCAGTGCCGCCCGATGAGCTCCAGCACCCGGTTGTAGCTGGTCACGCCCAGCCCGAGGCCCCCGTGCGACTCCGGGATGGTCATACCCATGACGCCGATCTCAAACAGGCGATCGAAGCACCACTCAGGGATGTACTCTTCCTGATCGATGAGGATGGAGGGATGCTCGTTGACGAGGTAGTCCTCCAGCTCCTCCAGCAGCGCATCGCACTTGGCCCGCTCTTCGGCGCTCTCTTCCGGGTAGGGAAACACCACCTCATCCCGGAAGCGTCCCCAGAAGAGGTTCTTAACGAACCCCATCTCAGAGGGCTCCGGGCCAAACATCGCCTCCACATCGGCGATCATCTTTTGGTCAGCTTTCGAAACACCTTTTATATTACTTAATCCTTTATTTGACATACGGCAGGGCTTGGCTATGGACAGAAGGCTATGGTTAAGCATGGAGGGCATCCGTGCCAGACCGGGGGATCTGTCAGTGGCACAAAGCGCTTCCAAAGGTAAGACGTAATTAACCATACCTAAGGGCTGAGGGTTTCTGTGCAGAGGAGCGCACGCCGGGTTCCCTGGTCTTTCCACAGAGGCCTCACACAGGCCGATGGGCCTTTGCTCCGCCTTGTCGTATATTGACGCGCGGAGGGTGCGGTGCTCGCTCCCTTCCATACGCGCCTTTTGCTCGCCCCTGCCGCCCCCTATGTCTACTACGTTTACTACCCGCCTGACTCACCTGCAAAAGGAAAAATGCACGGCGCTCTGCGTGGGCCTTGACCCCGACCCTGAGCGGCTGCCCGGTGTGGTAGCCCCTGAGGACGACGTGCTGGAGGCGACGCGCCGGTTTAGTGAGGCGATTATTGACGCCACCGCGCCCATGGCCTGTGCCTTCAAGCTCAACTTTGCCTTCTACGAGGCCCTCGGGCCCGGCGGCTGGGACGTGCTCCGCGAAACGCTGGACTATCTGCCGGACGATGTGTTGGTGATTGCCGACGTGAAGCGCGGCGACATCGGCAATACCGCTCGGTTCTATGCAGCCTCTCTTTTCGATGAGCTGGGCGTGGACGCCTGCACGGTGTCGCCGTACATGGGCCAGGACACCGTGCGGCCGTTTCTGGAGCGGGAAGGGACAGCCGCGTTTGTGCTGGCCCGCACCTCCAACGCGGGCGCCAACGATTTCCAGCTGTGCACCACCGACGGGGAAGCGCTTTACCTGCGCGTGGGCCGGTACGTGCGGGACTGGGCAGCCGACGCGCCGGGCGAGGCCGGGCTGGTGGTGGGCGCCACCAAGCCGGACGCGATTGCCCAGCTACGCGCCGCCTGTCCGGCCCTCCCCTTTCTGATCCCAGGCGTGGGCGCCCAGGGGGGGTCCCTGAAAACCGCGATGGAGCTGGGAACGACGGGGGACGGCACCGTGCTGATCAGCAGCAGCCGCAGCATCCTCTACGCGTCACCGGAGGAGGACTTTGCCGAGGCGGCCGCGGTGGAGGCTGAGGCGTTTCGCGACACGATGCGTCCGTATCTGGCGCAATCGTAAGAAGACGTCCAGCCACACGTTACGAAGGGCCCGGCGGTGTGTCTACCCGAGCAGGTATCTTCTGCTACCATCTCCGCGCCCCGCCATGGCTGCCACTGCCAACCGGCCTACCCCCTCGCCTGCCCGTCGCCCGCTGCCCGTCTATCAGCGTGTGGACGACCGCGTCTTTGCCCTCACCGTCCACGAACCGCGGCCCGCCGTGCCGGAAGCGCTCGTGCAGGACCTGTGGCGCACCCAGCGCTTTGACCCGTCCGGGCTTACGACGACGGAGGGACATCCCCTGCGCGTCCTTGACCCGGGCACCCTGAACACCGACGGCGGGCCCGATTTCCTCAACGCCCGGCTGCTGATGAACGGTGTGGAGTGGGTGGGGGCCGTGGAGGTGCATGTGCAGTCGGGCGGCTGGTACGCCCACGACCACCACACCGATAGCCGCTACAACAGCGTGGTGCTGCATGTGACCCTCTACCCGGACATGTGGACGGGCGGGCTGCTCCGGGCCGACGGCTCGGCGCTACCGGAACTGGCGCTGGCCGACCGGCTGCAGCGCCCCCTCCGCAAGCTGCTGCACGCATTTCTGACGCGTCCCGCCGACACGCTGCCCTGCGCGGCGCAGTGGGCAGGTGTGCCGGCTGCCGTACGCACCCCGTTTGTGGAGACCCTCGGCCGGGAGCGCCTGCAGGCCAAGGCCCGCGCCCTGGGCGATCAGTACCAGGTGCGGCCTCATCTGGAGTCGCTGCTCTACCGTCAGCTGGCACGGGCGCTCGGCTTTGCCAAGAACGCCGAGCCGATGGCGCTCCTGGCCCAGCGCGTGCCGCTAACTGTGGCCCGCGCTGAGGCCGCCGACCCCACCCGGCTCGACGCCCTGTTTCTGGGCACCGCCGGGCTGCTCCCCGAGAACGACGCGATGGAAGAGGCCAGCCCCGACACCCGCGCCTACGTGGATGCACTGCGTACGCTGTTTGCAGAGCTTCAGCGCCGGCACGCCCTGCAGCCCATGCAACGGGCGCAGTGGCAGTTTTTCCGTCTCCGACCCGCCAACTTCCCACCGTTGCGCATTGCGCAGCTGGCGGCCCTGTTTCACGCAGGCGGGCTGCTCCGGCAGGATCCGGTGGGGCACCTGATCTCCGGACTTGACGCAGACGACCCGCTCACCGTATGGGATGATCGGCTAACGGCCACCATACCACCGCCGTTCTGGTGCACGCACTACCGCCTCGGCACGGAGACGGCGAAGCGATTTCCCGGTATCGGGCAGACCCGGCGGCGGGCCCTCCTCACAAATGCGGTGCTGCCCTTGCTGCTGCTATACGCCGAGCAGGAAGCCGCCCCGCCGGTGCGCTCGGCCGTGTTCGACCTCCTGCAGCGGCTGCCAGCCGAGCGCGACCGCGTGATGCGGCGCTTTACCGCCCTGGGCAGCCGCCCCCAAAACGCGCTAATGGCCCAGGGCTACCACGCCCTCTACCGGTCGTATTGCACACAGGGACGCTGCCTCTCGTGTGCAATCGGGGACCATATCGTGCAGGCGGCTTCCCGCGAGACAAACGCGTAGCCTGGCGCAGTCGCGCCGCAGTCGCAATAGTCTGCAGATCCCCGTACCTTTTGCGCAGCCCATTCGCTCTCCCCTGCGCACAGACACCTCGCCCTGCATGCTGGTTCGGCTGGTCCGCCTGACGCTCGCGCCGCAGCACCGCGACCGCTTCCTCACCCTCTTCGACGATGCCGCTCCCAAGATCCGCGTGGTGGACGGCTGCCGGCACCTGGAGCTCTGGGAAGACGCGCGCTTTCCCAACGTGCTCACCACGTACAGCCATTGGCGCAACGCAGCGGCCCTCGACGCCTATCGCACGTCGACCCTTTTCCAAACCACCTGGGCGGAGACCAAGCCCCTGTTCGCCGCCCCACCACAGGCATTTAGTCATACGGTGCTACGGGATACCGACCACCGGAGCATGACCCGGCCCTGACGGACGCCGCCGCTATGCGGCAAGTGTTTAAGCTATTCCTTACGTTTCCGATACCCCCTGCAGGGTATGCACGCTGTAAAGCGTACGGCAGTGCGTGAGCTGATGAACAGGCTTCGCGTTACTGTTTGTATTTGCAACTGCCGGACCTGTCAACGTGATGCCACGCTACCCACTGTCCTCTGCCTTCGCCGCTGCTATGTTCGCCTCTTCAAGTTCAGGAAAGGAAGACCCGCCCGCCATGCAGTTTGAGCGGACGCCTGACGTTGAGATTCACTTTCCTCCCCTGCCGCAAACGGTGGTCCGCGTCACAGAGCTGCTGGAGGACGCCGACGGGCAACCTGACGTCCAAGCCCTAGCCGAAGTCGTCAATCAAGACCCCATTGTGGCCAGTGCCGTCTTGCGTCGTATCAACTCTGCCTATTACGGAATGCGCCGGCGCATCAGTGAGGTAGAGAAGGCGGTATTCTTGCTGGGCTTTCTGGAGGTGTCCAACCTGGTGCTGACAGCAGCCATGCTCCAACTCCGCGACATCATGGAGACGGACGAGCAAATTGCGATCTTCAAGCGGATTACAGGCAACAGCATCGGCACGGCGTTTCTCATGCGGCGCCTGATCGACCGGCTGGAGCAGCCCGCGAATGCCATGGGGTATACCGTGGGCCTGCTACACAACGTGGGCCGGCTGGTGCTGCTCTACAATCGCCCCGACGATTACGAAGCCCTCTGGTATGGCGAAGGCGGCCCCACGCCGCCCAACCCGCTCTCTGAGAAGCGCATCTTTGGCGTGGACTACGGCGAGTTGGGCGCGATGGCTACCGAAAACTGGCAGCTGTCCCGCACCATCTCTGAAGTGCTGCGCTCGCAGCTTAGCCACGCGATGATCGCGGAGAAGCACCGCGAGCTGCGTACCCTCACCCTGCTCCTTGCCACGTGCAGTGCCTCGGCGCGCGTTGGCCTGGCCGAGCCTGATGCCGACTTTCATCCGCCGGATGCGCTGCACATGCTGGCACAGGCGGTGGAGCGCTCCTCGAAAGACATTGAGGCCCTGATCGTGGAGGAGCTTCCCGAGATGCGCTCCTTTATTGAGAGCATGAGCCTTAACGGCAACGGCGACGATTAAGCCACCGGCGCACCCTTCACACACGGACGCAGGCGTCTTGGCTTAGCCGCGCAGCACGTCTTCCATCTGGAGGCGATTGGCCTGGCGGTAGCGAATCTGATCGTACTGCGGTGGCGTGCTCTGGTACTGGCTCTCTTCGCGGGGCTCCAGGTGGCGCTGCGCCGCTCGCTCCGGGTTGACCTCGAAGTCTATAGCGCGGATGATGCGCACGTACTGATCTCGCATCCCCGAATGGTCGGTCACGATGGCCCCCAAATTGCGGCGCAGGACCCGGTGGTCACTCGATCGGGCCGTCGCCTCTTCTTCAAAGGTCTGATGCTCGCTGAGCTTTTCCTCATGCAGTGTCACGGCCGCTGTATAGCGCTCCAGGTACGGCTCCAGCGCCGCGTTATCTGCTGCCGCCTGGCGCAGCCGGTCCAGGTCGGACTGCGCCTGCGCGAGCTGGTCCGCGAAACGCTCGTTCGCCGTTTCGATGGCGGAGAGCATATGCGCATGGCGGTTGAAGTCATCGCCGTACGTGCGGCAACCGGATAACACAAGCAGCACAGCAAGTCCAGCCAGGACCAGACGGGGCGACCAACGGCGAAGGGATTCAGGCAGCACGGGCATGGCGAGATCGATCAATACGGAGCAGAAGGGCTAATACCGGGACGTAACATACGCCTCAGCCCATAGGTTTGCACAGGACCGCCGGGGCGCAGCGGTCTTTTTTGCTCTTTTTCACTGGCCGTTAACGGAATCCGGTGCGGCCAGGCCTTTAGCCTAAGGGCGCCATCAGTTAAGCGACATCAAATGATGGTATCGTCGGGGATCACGGCGTTTTTCGGGATCACCACAATGCCGTCCCGAATGTAGTAGTTGTCACCCTCCGCCTCCTCCACGTTGTCGCGGTTTTTGATGATGCACCGCTTGCCAATGCTGACGTTCTTATCGATGATGGCACCCTCAACGTACGATTCTTCACCAATTCCCGGCGCATCCGGCCCCTTCACCGGGTCGCGCGCCTCTTTGTCGTGCCAGCGGTAATAGTCGTTGCCCATCACCACCGTGTTTTTGACCGTGGTATTGTCGGCCAGGTACGAGCGCAACCCGATCATGGAGTTGGAGACCTGGCTGTTGATGATGAGGCTCCCCTCCGCCACCAGCGAGGACTGCACGTAGGAGCTCTGGACCTTGGCCGGCGGGAGCATCCGCGCGTTGGTGTAAAGCGGCGCCTCGGGGTTGTAGACGTTGTACGGCGGTGAGGTGCGCGTGAGCATCAGGTTGGCATCAAAGAAGGAGCGGATGGTCCCAATGTCGCTCCAGTAGCCTTCAAACGGATAGCTTGCCACTTTCAGCGTGTCGATCGCCTCCGGGATGATCTGATGACCGAAGTCGTGCTCATCCGGCCGCTGCTCAATCATGGTGTTGAGCGTCTCCTTGTTGAAGATGTAGATCCCCATGGAGGCCAGGTAGACGCGCCCGTCGCTTTCCATGGCCTCCGAGACCGGGCTCTCTTTCCCGTCCAGTTCGCTTTGATCCGGCTTCTCGTGAAACTCCGTGATGACGCTTTCATCATTCGTCTTCAAAATACCGAACGCCGGCGCTTCCTGCGCGGTCACGGGAATGGTGGCGATGGTGATGTCCGCCTCCATCGCCATGTGGTGAGCGTACATCTTGCGGTAGTCCATGGAGTAGAGTTGATCGCCCGACAGGATGAGCACCTGCGAGTGCTTGTAGGTGTTGATGTGCGGCAGGCTACGCCGGACCGCATCGGCCGTCCCCTGAAACCACTCCTTTGAGGCGGGGGTCTGCTCAGCCGCCAGGATGGTGACGAAGCCCCCCCGAAAGCGATCGAACCGGTAGGTCCGGGCGATGTGGCGGTTGAGGCTGGCCGAGTTGTACTGCGTCAACACGAAGATGCGGTTGACGTCCGAGTTGATGCAGTTGGACACCGGGACGTCGATCAGGCGGTACTTCCCGGCCAGCGGCACGGCCGGCTTGGAGCGGTCACGCGTGAGGGGAAACAAGCGGGTTCCAGCACCACCACCAAGGATTACGGACAGCAGCTGGCTCATGGGAGAAGCGGGGGTTTATGGGAGAAGAGGCGCACGGACGCTTGGCGTGCCCCCTGTGACTACAGCGCCGGCTGATGGAAGCATCACAGACCGGCCGGTGCGCGCAGCTTGGGGGCACGGTACAGATTAACAGCCTTAACATAGCAACATCTGGACTCCCTTCCAAGGGCACACTGTGATTCCTTTGTCGCGGCCGTGGCGATGCCAGCCGCCGCGAAACACCCCATCCGGCCCCAGGGTACCCTTCACCGTCTTTTCTTTTGCCTGTTTTTCGGCACCTGCCCTTCTGCTTTCATGAGTGAGCACACGGCCCATCTGGTTGCCCGCCTCCGGGCGCGCCTCGAACGCACGGCCCGGCGCATGACGCTGGCCCGCCTGCTGACCGGGCTGCTGCTATCCCTGGCGCTGGCAGCCGCCGGATGGGGCCTGGCGACGGCCGTGGAGGCCCTCTTCTGGCTCGGCCCGGCGGCGCGTGCGCTGCTGTTCTGGGGCGTTGTGCTTAGTGTTAGCGGCGCGGCAGCCGTGCTGTTTGGCCGGCCGGCACTGCAATACGTGGGGCTGCTTCGTGCCCCCGACGCCCACGCTGTGGCTCACCGTGTGGGGAATGCCTACCCGGCCATCGCCGACCGCCTGACGAACCTGCTGCAACTGGCCGACGGCGCGCGCACCCAGCCCCCCAACCCGCTCGTCGACGGTGCGGTGCGAGAGCTGGCCGAAGAAGTCGATGATGTGCCCTTCGAAGCGGTGGAAGACTTTTCAACGCCCCGCCGCGTGAGTCCCTACGCCGCACTCCCCGTGGTGGCGCTGCTGGCGTTTGCGCTACTGGCGCCAGCATCTTTCTTTGGGGCAGCGGAACGGTTCGTGGCCTACGATGCGGCATTCGAGCGTCCCGCCCCCTTCTCGCTCGAGGTCCGCCCTGGCGCCGTCGAGCGCGTGCGCGGCGACTCGCTGGCCGTGACCGCACGGGCCTATGGCGACACGCCCGGCGCGGTCACTCTCCGCATCGCCCACACCGACGGCGGCACGCCCGAGGAAATCCCGGTCGCGGCCACCGCGGATGGCGTCTATCCCCACACGGTCCGCAATATCCGCGAGGCCTTCCGCTACCAGATCAGCGCCGGACCCGTCACTACCGACTGGTTCGAGGTGGCGCTTGTGGAGCGTCCGCGGGTCCGGATGCTCAACCTCACGCTGACCTTCCCCGCCTACACCGGACGCTCGCCCGAGGCGCTTCCCGCCAACACGGGCGACGTGCGGGCTCTCCCGGGCACCGAGGTGGCCCTGGAAGCTACCGTGGGCGGCTCAGACGTGGCGGAGGCCTACCTCTTGTTTGAGGATGGCACGCAAGAACCGCTGACGGTCACGGAGGAGGGCGTCGCCGGCCAGTTCACGCTCACCGAGGACGGCAGCTACCAGCTGATGCTCCAAAGCCCGGACCTCGTGATGAACCGCGACCCCATCACGCACACGCTCCGCCTCCGGCCCGACGCCCCGCCGCGGGTCGACCTCCTCGCGCCTGCCGAGGACATCGACCTCCCGCGCGATGCCACGCTGGAGCTGCTGGGGCGCATTCAGGACGACTACGGCTTTTCTGATCTCCAACTGTTCTACCGCCGGGTGCAGAGCCGCTTTGGGCCGCCGACCACCGAGTTGGAGTCGCTCGCCCTCCCCCTGCCCTCCGGAGATGCCACCGACCACGAAATCCCCTTCACCTGGTCGCTCACCAACGACACGGCCCTCGACCCCGGGCCCGGCGATGTGATCGAGTATTACCTGCAGGTGTGGGACAACGACACCGTTGCCGGCCCGAAGGCTTCCCGCAGCGCCGTTCATCGCGTCCGGGTCCCCTCCCTCGCCGAGCGCTACGAGCGCCTCGATACGGTCAAGGACGACACGCAGAGCCGTCTTGAAGAAACGCTGCAACAGGCCGAGTCGCTGCGTCAGGAGTATGAGCAGTTTCGCGACGAGATGCGGCGCAGCCAGGAAGCCGACTGGCAGGATGAGCAGCAGCTGGACCGCATGCGCCAGCAGCAGGAGCAAATGGAGCAGCAGGCCGAGCAGATCGCGGAGCAAATGGAAGCGCTGGGCGAGGAGATGCGGAATGACGACCTGATAAGCGACGAGACCTCGTCGTTGTGGGAGGAACTCCAGGAGGTCACCCGCGAAATCAACTCGCCAGACCTTCAGCAGGCGCTGGAAGAGCTGCGCGAGGCGATGCAGGAGATGGACATGAGCCGGATGCAGGAGGCGTTTGAGGACTACGAGTTTAACGAAGACCAGTACCGCGATCGCCTGGAGCGGACGCTTGACCTGTTCCGCAACCTGCGCGTGCAGCAGGAGCTGGAAGAGGCGGCCAACCGGTTTGAGGACCTCGCCCGGCAGCAAGAGCAGCTGGAGCAGGAAACCGGCAAGCACACGGGCGACACGCCCGCCGATGATGCGACCCCTCCGGAGGACCTTGCAGCGGCCCAGGACCAGGCGGCGGACGAGATGCGCCGGTTGGAGGAGCAGCTCGACAAGATCCGCGAGCAGATGGAGGAGGTGAAGAACGCCCCGACCGACGCGCTGGATGAGCTGCGGCAAGAACTGCAGGATCCCTCCTTCTCCGACCAGCTCCAGGAAAACGCCGAGCAACTGCGGCAGGAGCAGATGCCCGACGCCCAGCAGGGGCAGCAAGACATGCAGCAGCAGATGCGCCAGAAGCAGGACGAGCTGATGGATATGCAACAGCAGATGCAAGGCGCCCAGATGCAGGTCAACTTGCAAGGGCTCCGGCAGGCCCTCAGCGACGTGCTCACCCTCTCCCAGCGGCAGCAGTCACTGCGCCATACCGTACGCGACCTGCAGAGCGCCAGCCCCCAGCTCCGCACGCTGGCCCAGCAGCAGGGCACCATGACGGAGAGCGTGCGCACGGTCAGCGATTCGCTGCAGACGCTCGCGCGCGAGATCCCGCAGATGGGCCGGGCCGTCCAGCAGCATGCTGGCGATGCCATGCGGGACATGGAGCGCGCGACGGAGTCCCTCTCCGAACGCGAGACGCGCGAGGCCCAGGGCCGCCAGCGCACGTCGATGATGCACCTGAACGAGCTGGCCCTGGTCCTCAGCGAACTGTACGAGGCGCTCCAGGACGGCGACGGCTCCGGTGGCGGCATGTCGATGGAGCAGATGATGGAGCAGCTGGAGGAGATGGCCGGCGAGCAGCAGCAGCTCAACGAGGAAATCCAGCAGATGCTGAATGAAACGCAGGGCGAGCGGCTGGATGTGGACCAGCAGCAGCGTCTGGACCAGCTGAGCCAGCAGCAGCAACAAATCCGCGAGCAACTCCGCGAGATGAACCGCGACCGCCGCTTCCGCAACCGCACGCTCGGCGACCTGGAGGAGGTGGCCAACCAGATGCAACGCACCATCGAGGAGATGGAGCAGCGGCGCTTTAACCGGGAGCTGCCGGAGCGGCAAGACCAGATCCTGACGCGCCTCCTGGAGGCCACACGCGCCCTCAACCGGGAAGGCGAGGAGGAAGAACGCCGCGGCACGACCGGCGAGCAGTTCGTGCGTGAGAGCCCGGAGGACCTGTCGCCCGAGCAGGAGGCCGACCGCCTCCGCCAGGCCCTCCTGCAAGCCCTCGACCGCGGCTACGCCTCGGACTACGAGCAGCTCATCCGGCGGTACTTCGAGCTCCTGCAGGAGGCGGAAGAGTAGAGGGCCGCGTCGCGGGGCAGGGATCCCGCGCGCGAGATCATTCGCGCTGGTACCACGCTCCCGTCTGCGTCATCCTGAGCGAGCGCCAGCGAGTGAAGGATCTCCCATGTACAGGCCTTGCGCTCCGTACCGGCGAAGTGCATTGCGCTGGCCTGGGAGATGCTTCACTGCGTTCGGCATGACGTTGAGGCAGGAATGGCGTCATGCCTATCCCTATGCGTCATCCTGAGCTTGCGAAGGATCTCCCATGTACAGGCCTTGCGCTCCGTACCGGCGAAGTGCATTGCGCTGGCCTGGGAGATGCTTCACTGCGTTCAGCATGACGTTG
>LKNB01000028.1 GCA_001564055.1 Rhodothermaceae bacterium Tc-Br11_B2g6_7 | reverse complement strand
GGGAGCGCGAGGCAGCTATCACCCACAGCGACTCGATAGAACTTACGCTACGACACGTCCCGGACATACCTGAAGCCATTGCGCGTCAGTTTGAGGAAGGCGTTCCGATTTTCGCGATTTCAACGCCCATGCATCACCGTGTCGGCGAGGTGAACGGGCATGAGTTCGGTGTTTCAACGCAGATGGGCTCCGTCTTCAGCAACTTCTTTTTCCTCACCGTTGACCGCGACGGCAGCGGCTCGGCAGACATTGGTTCGGGGTCGGATGAAGTGGTCATGATCGATCGCAGCCAGATGCACCGTCGCGAGCAGTACTTCCTTCCACCGACGTTTGAACTGGGCGGCGACACGTGGGAGGTCGTCAGCATCGACCCGCGTGGCTCGGAGATGCGCCTGCGGCCGGCCGAGCCGGGGGACGCCCCGGTAGCGATCCGCAAAGACGAGCCGGCGCCCGACTGGGACGCCAAAACGGTAGACGGGCAGCGCATCAGCAGCGCAGACCTGAAGGGCTCCTACGTGCTGCTGGATTTCTGGGGCAGCTGGTGCGCGCCGTGCATCGACGCGCTACCCAAGCTCGCGGACGTGTACGAGCGCTTCGCCGGCGAACGGTTCGAGCTGGTGGGCTTCGCTTACGAGAGCGAGGCCTCGATCACGCGTGCGCTGGAACGCCACGAGGAGATCACCTGGCCGCAGGTGCTGGACGACCAGGGCGACTACGGCGAGCAGTTTGCCGTGC
Organism: Rhodothermaceae bacterium Tc-Br11_B2g6_7; assembly: GCA_001564055.1. Lineage (GTDB taxonomy): Bacteria > Bacteroidota > Rhodothermia > Rhodothermales > Salinibacteraceae > Tc-Br11-B2g6-7. The sequence continues at coordinate 37,033 of LKNB01000028.1, read as the reverse complement.
GCGGCTACCCGACCTACTACCTCGTCGACCCTGACGGCATCGTCGTGGCCTCCGGCAGTGAGCTTCGGGGGGACAACCTCGTGCCCACGCTGGAGCGGTTTCTGGACTGACTCGCGCAGATAGCAAGCGTGATCATTCGGACCCCTTCCACCCGCGCGCTCATAAGTCCATGCCAAGCATCTGCTGTCCTTCAAGAAAAAAGAGGTGGTAGCGATGAGTACATCACCCGAAATTACGCATCGTTCGTGGGGACGAATCGAGGTCAACGACGGGGAGCAGCGGTTTAAGGACGCCAAGCTGTATCCGGGCGGTGCGCGCGAATGGGACTGGGGGGAAACCGGCACCAGTCACGCGCCGGGCATTCAAATTGCCGACGTGGAGGAGCTGCTGGCGCACGGCAGCGAGACGGTCATCCTCTCCCGCGGCGTGCACGAGCGACTGCAGGTGCAGGAGGACACCCTTGACTATCTCGATGAGCAGGGCGTGGACACCCACGTGCTGCAAACAGAAAAAGCGGTAGAGCGCTACAATCAGCTCCGCAAAGACCGCAAGGTGGGCGGGCTTTTCCATTCGACCTGCTGAGGAGATCGCGCCCGGAACGGGCAATCTGCGAAAAATCAGGAAGAATCGCTCACACCGGTAGCCGGGGCGTTGTCCCTCTTTGTTTTCGAGCGAGGCAATCCGCACATTGGTGACTCCCAACCATCAAGGTTATCTGCTTACTGCCATGAAAAAGCTGCCCCTCGTTCTTGCTGTTGTGCTCCTCATCCCCCTACTGGCAGGTGCCAGCTCGTCCGCCATGTGGGGCCGCGTGGGCCACTTCATCACCGGCGAAATCGCCAAGGACTATATGACGGAGACAACGCGCGCGGAAGTAGCGCGTGTACTCGGCGATATGTCGCTTGTAGAGGCTACAGTATGGATGGATCAGGTGCGCCCCACCGACGAGTACCGCCACACGGCTGACTGGCACTGGGTGACGGTGCCGGATGACAGCACGTACGCCGAGGCGCACAAGAACCCGAACGGCGACATCATTGAGGCGCTGGAGCGCAAGATCGATGCGCTAAAGACGGGCGAGCTGTCGGAAGAAGAGGAGCGTGATGCCCTCAAAATGGTGATCCACATGGTGGGCGACATTCATCAGCCGCTGCATGTGGGCACCGGCGAGGACCGCGGCGGCAACGACGTGGCAGTAACCTACCTGGGCCGGGATACGAACCTGCACCGCGTCTGGGATACCGGTATGATCGTCTCCTGGAATGATGACTACCAGCTCTGGGCGCAGGCGATCAATCACCCGACGGACGAGCTCGTCGAGCAGTGGCAGCAGGCCACCGTGCGGCGCTGGGCGGAGGAGTCCCGCAGTTACCGGGATGTCATCTACGACCTGCCTGAGGACAAGGTGATTGGCTGGGAGTACCGCAACCGCGCGCTACCCATCGTGGAGAAGCGCCTGCTGCAGGCTGGCGTGCGGATGGCAGGCGTGCTCAACGATATCTATGATCCGGAGGGAATGGCTGAGGCGGTTCAGTAGACCCCGCCGGAGCAGACCACCCCGAAACGCCAGGCTGTTGCGGCGTACCAGCGTTGCTTTTCGGGGGGAAGCCCCCCACGCTAACAAACCGACGGTCGGTACGAAGCGCAGGACCGTTGCGTCTCCCTCACGTGACAAGAGCGCGCAACCATGGGCGAAACCAGGACACATCAGCCAATGGGGGCGGCGGCCCGGGCTGCACGCACCACCGCGCCCTGGGGGTTTCCCCTGCTCTACCTCGGGTGGGCCTACCTGTGCTGGCTTCCTATCGTGGGTTCTGGCACGTCTGTGTGGGGCTTTCCCAATATCGTACTTTTGCTGGTCGGGGGAGCCAGCCCCCTTTTATCGGGAGGCGTGCTGCTGTGGTTGAACCACGGGCGGGCGGGGTTTGCTGATCTTTGCCAGCGCCTGATTGACCGCAGTCGGATCAGCGGAGCATGGTGGGGCGTCATCCTGCTCTTCTACCCGATGTTTACGCTCCTTGTAGCCGGAGCGGCGCTCCTCGTTGGCTTAAGCAACGACCCGATCACGTTCATCGGCCCCGACCGGCTGCTTGACCCCGGTGCAGTGGTGCTCTTGCTGGCGGTCGCCCTTCTCTTCCCCGCCATTGAAGAGATTGGGCTCCGCGGGTACTGGTTCGATCAGCTTCAGTCCCGGTGGAGCGCGCTCACGAGCAGCCTGATTCTGGGCGTAGTCTGGGCATTATGGCACGTCCCGCTGGTGTACATGCCGGGCTACTACGCGGGAACGACTTTTCAGCCTGAGCTCTGGTGGTGGCTTCCGGGCATTGTCCTGACAGCCGTTATCGGGACCTGGGTATAACAATACCGCGCGGAGCGTGCTTGCCATCATCGTCTTTCATTTCCTGGGCAATCTTACGGGCGAGACGATGGGATTTGCTGCTGGCCTGCATCCCTACGCCACGGTAGGCACGGTTGTCGTCGCGCTCGGGCTTATCGCGTGGTTTGGCCCACGTTCGCTGCGTGGATGGGGCGTGCCGCGCCCGCTACCGCATGAGAAAGCCGTCCGCCCGGATGCGTGACGGAGCACACGAATGCGCCTGACCTGACAGAGAGGGGCGCCCAACCTGGACCGATGAGCCGCCTCACCCTTGCTCCCGCAGCACCCCCCGGATGAGCGCCTCGGCATCTTGCACGGTGCCGTCCTTGCGCAGCACCTTGCGGATGCCCCGCTCGGCAGCGGCCCGGCTGAAGCCCAGCTCCTGCAGCGCCGCGAGCGCATCTGCGCGGGCCTCCTGCCGGACCTCCGTGCCGCCTGAGAGGGCCGCCCCCGCGCCGTCCAACTCCAGATCGGCCAGGCGGTCTTTTAGCTCCAGCACGAGGCGGTCGGCCGTCTTCTTGCCCACGCCCGGGATGTTCGTCAGCAGCGCCGTCTCCCCGCTCACCACATAGTCGCGCAGCTCCGCGGGGCGCATCGACGAGAGCGCTGCCAGTCCGAGCTTCGGCCCAATCCCCGAAACGCCCAGCATCACCTCAAACGTCTGCTGCTCGCCTTCCGTCGCAAAGCCGTAGAGCGTCTGCGAGTCTTCGCGTACCTGCAGCGAGGTGTGGAGCTTGACGGACTGGCCTGTGTCGGGCAGTGCCTCAAACGTAGACGTCGGGATGTGAACCCGGTACCCCAGGCCGCCCACGTCAATCAATACAGCGGTGGGTTTTTTAGCGACGAGCGTGCCGGCGAGGTAAGCAATCATGCAGAAGAGACACAGGTGAAGGGAAAGAATGCGCGCAGGTTAGGCCGCCGTCACGCCCCCGGCGATCTCGCGAAGGACGCTCCGGTCCCACCGCATCACGATGGGCAGGCGGCGCCCCATGCCAAAGGCTTTGGCGGTGACGCGCAGCCCGGGCGGGGCCTGCCGGCGCTTGTACTCGTTGCGGTCTACCAGGCGCAGGATGTCATGCACCAACGCCCGGTCGAAGCCCGTCTCCTCCACAATCTGCTCCAGCTCCTGCTGCTCCTCGATGTAGCGGCGCAGGATGGCGTCGAGCGTCTCGTACGGCGGTAGCGAGTCGGTATCCTCCTGCCCCTCCCGCAGCTCGGCCGACGGCGGTTTGTCGATGGTGTTTTGCGGGATGACGGGGCGCCCGGCCCGCGCGTTGATGTGCTCGGCAAGCGCGTAGACGCGGGTTTTGAGGACATCCGACAGCACGGCCACGCCTCCATTGGTGTCGCCGTACAGCGTGACGTAGCCCACCGCCACCTCGCTCTTGTTGCCCGTAGAAAGCAGCAGGTAGTCGAACTTGTTAGAGAGGGCCATGAGCGTCAGCCCGCGGGCGCGCGATTGAATGTTTTCCTCAGCCACGCCGGGGGCAGTGCCCGCAAATACATCGGCCAGCATCTGGTCGTAAGCCCGGACGGCCGGCTTGATGGGGATTTCCTGGAAGGCGATGCCCAGGTTGCGAGCCAGGGCCTCGGAGTCGGTCACCGAGCCTTCGGAGGAGATCTCTGACGGCATGGTGACGCCCACCACCCGCTCCGGTCCCAGCGCCTCGGCGGCCAGCGCGCACGTCACCGCCGAGTCGATTCCCCCGGAGAGGCCCATGACGGCTTTGCTAAACACGCCCGTCTTTTCAAAATAGTCGCGGATGCCGAGCACAAGCGCATCATGCAGGTCAGCGATGTCGTCCGGCTCGTAGGTACAGGGCGTGGGCGCGGCGTCCGTATCCCACAGCAGCAAGTCTTCCTGAAACGGCGCTGCGCAGTGGAGCAACGTGCCATCCGCGGCGTGCACCCGGCTGTCGCCATCGAAGATGATCTCGGTGTTGGCGCCCACCTGGTTCGCCAGCAGGAACGGCACCCCATGGCGCCGGCAGATGGTCTCCACCAGCTTGCTCCGCACGCGGTGCCGGCCCAGCGAGAATGGCGACGCGCTGATGTTGATGAGCATGTCCGGCGCCTCCTTCATCAGCTCCGCAACCGGGTCGCGGTCGTACCGATGGGCGGCCGGTTCTTCCACGCTCCACATGTCCTCGCAGATATGCAGCCCCAGCTTCAGCCCGCGCCACGCGATGGTGGTGCACGGCCCCGACGGTTCGAAGTGGCGCAGCTCGTCGAACACGTCGTAGGTGGGGAGGAGCGCCTTGGTCGCCTGGCCGACGAGCGTCCCTCCTTCGTACAGCAAGGCCGCATTGTAGAGCGGGTTGCCGGCGCCGTTGCCGTTGCGCACGGGTGCCCCCACGATAACACCCATGTCTTGCGGCACTCCGGCGGCAATGTGCTCCAGCGTGCGCTCCACCGCGTCCAGGAAGAGCGCGTTTTCGAGCAGGTCCTGCGGCGGGTAGCCCACCACCGACAGCTCGGGGAAGACCACCAGTTCGGCACCGCGCTCGCGGGCCGCATGGGCCTCAGCAATGATGCGCTGGCTGTTTCCTTGGAGATCGCCAACGGTGGGGTTCAGCTGAGCAACGGCTATCTTCATGGGTCCGCCACAGGGTGGGTGAAAAGAGGCAGCGGATCGACCGCTACAGGCAGCGATGCACACGCCCGTCGCGGCGGTGGCGTTCCGTGCCCGCCTTGGGCTTTATGTCGCCGCTCACTATATCGTTGCAGCCTCTGCCTAACATCTTCTGTCCCAGCTTGTAAATACTTCAAACAATCTTGCAGATTATCCCCCGTTGCATCATGCGCCAGCTCTTCCCTCTCGTGCTTGCTGCCCTGCTGTTCGTCATTGGCTGCGAGGCGCCTGAGACCGAACTCATCGACGACACGCACATCGCCATCACGAACGTCAACGTCCTGCCGATGACGGAGGACACCGTGCTGACGGATCACATGGTCATCTTCCGCGATGGGTTTATCACAGAACTCGCACCAGCCGAAGACCTGGAGGTACGGGAGGCCATTCGGGTGATTGATGGCGAAGGCGGCTATGTGATGCCCGGGCTGGCCGAGATGCATGCGCACCTGCCAGCTGAGGATGACCCGGAGGGCATCGTTGATGACGTGCTCACGTTGTTCGTCGCCAGAGGCGTCACGTTTGCCCGTGGCATGCTGGGCGACCCGTCGCACCTGGCGCTGCGGGAAGCGGTGCAGGAACGCGAGCGCTTCGGCCCGACGCTGCAGGTGAGTAGCCCATTCCTCTCCGGGAATAACCTCGACACGCCCGACGACGCCCGCGAGGCCGTGCAGACTTACGCCGCGGACGGCTACGATCTACTCAAGATCGGGGAAGGGCTGGCTCCTGACGTGTATGACGCGCTCGTCGACGAAGCGCAACAACAGGGCCTGCCCTACGCCGGCCACGTGCCCGATGCCGTTGGGCTGGAACGCGCGATGAACGCCGGGCAACAGACGGTCGACCACCTCGACAACTTCATTGAGGCGATGCGTGGACCTGACGCGCCCGACACGTACGATGCCCTCTTCGGCGTAACTGACCTGATCGACCATGTAGACCGTGAACGGCTGCCGGGGCTTGTAGAGTTGACGGTGGAAACCAACACGGGCATCGTCCCCACCATGCTGGTATGGGACCGGTTCTTTGGCGAGACGGACCCGGAAGCCTATGCTGAGGACCTCCCCGAGCTGCGCTACCTGCCCCGGGAGATGGTCAGCGGCTGGGAAGAGAGCCTGACCGGAATTCGAGAGCGGCATACTGTAGAGGAAGGGGCGGCCGTCCGTGACCTCCGCCACGACATCCTCCGTGCCCTCTACGAGGCCGACGCCCCCATCCTCCTGGGCAGCGACGCTCCGCAGATGTTCAATGTGCCCGGCTTTTCCATCCATCGCGAGATGCAATTCATGCAGGATACGATTGGGATGACGCCCTACGACGTGCTGCGCAGCGGTACCGGGGCCATCCGTGACTTTTACGGCGAAGCGAATGGGTTCGGGACCGTAACGGTAGGCGAACGTGCCGACCTCCTGCTCCTGGAAAATAATCCGTTGGAGGATGTGGCACATGCGGAGGACATCCGCGGCGTGGCGCTGCGCGGCGCGTGGCGCACCGGGGAATCCCTTGAGGGCCTGCTGCGTGAGGTAGAAGAACGGTGGGCGCGCGACTGAGCGACTGACACGCCCCACCGCTTCCCTCACACCCACTGCCGCTTATGCTCAGTAAACTTGCAGACTACAAAGGGCTCCTGATTGGCGTCGGGGCCGTGCTGCTGGTGGGGCTGATGCTGGCGCGTGTGTTCAATCAGGGTGGCGGGTCCGGGGCTCCGTCCGTGACCCTGAGTGCAGAGAATGCCGCTGAGCACATCGGCAGCCGGGCGGAGGTTTGCGGTACGGTGGCCGAGGTGACGCACGCCCGGGGCCTCGGCGGAGCGCCTACGTTCATCAACCTGGAGCGCTCTCACCCCGACCAGCCCTTTACCGCCGTCATCTGGGGCGAGGACCGCCGGCAGTGGAGCTCGACCCCAGAGGCTCGCTACACCGACCAGGACGTGTGCGTCCGCGGAACGCTCCGCCTCCACGAGGGCACGCCCCAAATCATCGTCTCTCGTCCCGAGCAGATCCGCGTGCGGTGACGCGACCCGTGGGGTGCATTAGCGTGTTCACTTGCCATGTGACTACCGGAAAAGCGCTTCCGCAAGCGCCTATGCTTTTGCTTTCTCCGGCTGGTTAAGTTGGAACTGTTTCGGCGTTGTGCCCACGCGCGCCTTAAACACCTTGATGAAATGGCTGACGCTGGCGAAGCCCACCCGGTCCGCCACATCCCCCACAGACTGGCGACTGTCGCGGAGCAGCTTTTTCGCGTAGCTGATGCGCTCCTGCGTGAGGTACTGCAGGGGGGTCATGCCAAACTCGTTTCGGAAGTAGCGATGGAAAGACGAGCGACTCATGCAAGCTTCGTTGGCCAGGTCGTCCACTGTCAGCGTTTCATCGCTCAGGTTGTGCTTGGCATACTGTACGGCCGCGGCCAGGCCATTGCAGGGCGCGTGCTTGTTGTAGTTGCCCATCAGCCACATGCGCGACTCCGTCTGAAGCATCCGGATGATCATCTCCGACGCATTCAGGTCAATCAGCATGTCCCGATGCGGCACCGACTCGGTGAACAGCTGCACGATGGAGCCCACCACCCGGTTTAGGCCTTCGGAGTTCTGAAAATGACAGTACGTGAGGCGGTCGTACGTCCACGGACCAGACGCCTCTGAGCGCGGCATCTGCTCGTTAAGGCGTTCGACGATCTTGCTTACCTTCGAGGTGTCGATCTCCAGCGTGATGCACTTCGTCGGCTCCTCATCTGAATCCGGGAAATCAATCAGGATGGTTTCCAGCGGGGGCAGCACAAGCGACTCACCCGGCAGGAAGTCGAAGGGCTCTGCCTCAGAGTCGGGCAGATGGATAACCTTGCGCCCCGTGATCATCCCACAATACGTGGGGTAGCTGGAGCGGAGGGCTACGCGGCTGGCCTGGGCCGCGGTGTCGTACACGGAAAGGCGCAGGTCCTCGCCGCCAAACGCCGTGCGATTTTCAACGAGAAGTTGGGGCGGGTGCTCACGCTCCAGGCGGCGGTACGTCGTAGAAAGATCCATAGGTCGGGAGCTCAGCTGTGGCAGGAGGAGAGACCCAGACACAAAAGACCGCAACCACCGAGGGATGTCTTTCCAGGTAGATGCTTAGAATAGAATGATTTAGCTAAATATTCAATACAAGTGCGCTAATAAAGTCGGGGGTTCGTGTCAATCCTGGCGATTTTCGGCAGGCCATGTTGCTTCGCCGACTGTTAACCGTCGACGCAGAAGCCGCTTGCCTTCGTGGCCACCGTGGTGCATGTTATAGACGCCCTCACGGCTATCCTGCCTCAATCCGCCCCCGACTGGCCATGCTTTATGCCCGCCTGCTCACCCCCCACGGCCCCGTGGAGGGCCGCTACCATGACGGCCTGCTGCATACCGACGACGGGCCCTACCGCGTAGGGATCGACGGCCCGTTGCTGCCGCCCTGCACCCCGTCGGCGCTTTACTGCGTAGGGCGCAACTACGCAGCGACTCTGGAGCAAATGGACTACGACCGCCCGGAGGCCCCCGACTTTTTCATCAAGCCGCCGGCCAGCCTCATCCCACACGGCGCGCCGATTCCGTATCCACCGTGGACGAATGAGCTCACGTACGCGGGCGAACTGGCGGCCGTCATCGGTACGCGCTGCTTCGATCTGGCCCCGGGCGATGTGCCTGAGGTGGTGCAGGGCTACACCATCATGAACGACGTAGATGCGCTGGACCAGCCGGGGCGCACCGCCCGCAAGGCGTTCACGGGAGCGGCGCCTCTTGGCCCATGGATCGCTACCGACGTAGACCCCACCGCGCTGCCCATGCACACGTACGTCAACGAGGAGAAGCGCCAAGAGGCCACCACGGCACAGATGCTCTTCAGTCCATACGAGATCATCGCCTTTCTGTCGGAGCGGTTCGTCCTGACCCCTGGCGATGTGGTGGCGTTCGGAAGCCCCGCCAACCCCGGCCTCATTACGCCAGGCGACACCGTTCGGATTACCTACGAAGGCATCGGAACGCTCAGCAATGCGGTAGACGCGGCCCGGTGAGCGTCACGCGGTTTCCGACGTAGGCTCAGCGCGGTAGTAGGCGTGATAGCCGTAGTAGGACGTGAGCAGAATGGCCAGCGCAACCAGTGGTGGCACGGTTTCACCAATCGGGTCCGCAGCGGCGAGGTGGGCGATGAACGCGGTCACGAAGGTGATGGTAAACCCCGCGTAGGTCCATTCCTTAACGCTGCGCGGTAGCGGGACCAGCAGCGCTGCGGCCCCCGCGAGTTTTGCGATGCCCAGCGTGACGCGGAAGTGATCCGGGTATCCCAGCCGCGCAATGTTCTGCATGATGTCTTCAGAAATGAAGTACATGGCGCCTGAGGCCGCCATCATGAGCGCAATAAGGCCGGTGGTGATCCAGTAAAGGTATTTCATAGCAAAAGGAGCGGGTAAAAACGGAGGAGGTCGTGCTACGGTATTTGTCTGAACAACGACGGCTATGTTACGTCGCCCTGCATCAGGCGCGCCCGTTCGTGGCGGCGGGTTTGTGCACGGCGGGGTCGTCCTCGATCCACCGCCGCAGGCCCCACACCCCCAGGTATACGAGCGGGGTGTCGATCGCGGCAATGGCCAGCTTGAAGATGTACTGGCCCAGCACAATACCCTGCCACACCTCCCACGAGAGCGGCTGGGTGTTGGGGTTGCCGTCTATCTCAGGCCAGATGACGAGCGCAATCGTGACCACCGCCACCGTATCCACCAGCTGGCTGAAGAAGGTGGAGCCGTTGTTCCGCAGCCACAGGTATTTGCCCTTTGTCAGCCGCCGCCAAAACTCGAACAGTTGCACATCTACAAACTGAGCGGTGAGGTAGGCGACCATCGACCCAAACACGATGCCTGGCATCAGTCCAAACACCGTAGAGAAGGCCTGCTGATCGACCGGTGACTGCTCGTAGACGGGCACTTGTAGGGCGATCCAGACGATGAGCGTCACGAAGACGCTTACGATAAATCCGCTGCCCACCACCCACGAGGCGCGCTTCCGGCCGTAGATCTCGGAGATAAGGTCGGTTACCAGGAAGGTAACCGGATACGCAATGATGCCGGCCGACAGCTCTTGCCCGAACAGGACAAAGAACTTGCCCGCGATGGCATTGGTCATCACCAGCGCGCCGACAAAGAGCCCCAGCAGCACGAGGAAGGCAATCTCCGCGCGTGTCGGGCTGGTCTCGCGCATCGCCGCGACGCTGCCTGACGTGAACGGCTCCTGGGGCGCGCGGGCGGCAGCGCGATGGGCAGGCGGTACGGAGGAGGACGTAGAGGCGTCGGCCACGGGACGATCGCGGGTGATGTGGCAATGTGTAGAGTGACGTTCGAAAGTCCAGGCCCTTTATTCGTTTCCATCAGGCCACGGTTGTAACAGCAATCGCGCTACTTTGGCCACCGTCGAATGCCGGATACCTCCCTGGCACTTCTCTGAATGGCCTCCTCCAGACCGTTGTGCGATGCCTGAGCCCGGTGCACGGCTCGGGGTCCCCCTCATCCCATCCTTCTCCCGGCGGGGGAGAAGGGGCTTTTTGCAAGCAGTTGCAGTGCACCTAAACAAATGGCCAAGCTCGCACACCTGGCTAATACCGAATCCAGCAGGTGGTGTCAGTATTTCTCGCTCCCATGCGCTGCGTGGGAGCGCACAAACAAGGAAGCCCTGCCTGGAGGCCCTTACTGATCCTCGCGGAGCTTCTCCAGCAGATCGCTGAGCTGGCGCTGTTCTTTTGTGGAGAGATGGCGCGTCAGGCGTTGCTGCACCGCTTCTACCTCTGGGGCCATGCGATCCAGCAGGGCGCGCCCCTCTTCGGTGATGGCGACCTCTACCACGCGGCGGTCGTGGGAGGCCCGCTGACGCTTTACAAGGGACCGGTCTTCCAGCCGGTTGAGCAGGCGCGTCACGTCCGGCGTCCGGTCCAACAGCCGATCGCCCACCGCGCTGCAGGTAAGCGGCTCCGGGTGGCTACCGTTCAGGATGCGCAAGACGTTGTACTGTGCCGGCGTGACGTCATACGTCGCCATCATAGACGAGAGCTCATTCATCACCCAGGAGCTGCTGACCATGACGTTAAGCAGGGCTTTCTGTGCCGGGGAAGCGAACGATTCCTGCTTGATCAGCTCCGATAACTTCATGAGGGTACGACCGGTGGAAAAGGTAAAACAGGCCAACCGGAGGTTTCAATGATCGTTCCTACGAGGAGGTCGGGGCGGTCTGCCGGGCCGGCGACTTTGTGAGCAGCGGCGCGTCGCGGGTATGCTGGGGCAGATGAAACGCGAACGTGGAGCCCATGCCAGGGGTGCTGTCGACCTCCAGCTGCTGGCCGTGCGCGCTCAGGATATGCTTCACGATGGCCAGCCCCAGCCCGCTCCCGCCCCGGTTGCGGGCGCGGCTTTCATCCACGCGGTAGAAGCGCTCCGTAAGGCGCGGGATGTGCTGCGGCGGGATGCCAACGCCATCGTCCGCCACCTCCACGCGTAAGGTGTCGCCGTCCCGCCGGGCCTGTACCGTAACCTGGCCACCCTCGGTGTTATAGCGAATGGCATTCTCGATGAGGTTGATGAGCACCTGCCGGATGCGCTCCGCATCCCCACGGGCCGGCGGCAGGCCCGGCGGCACATCATATGTGAGCGTAAGCTCTTTGGCATCCCCCAGCGGCTCCATCGACTCCATGACCTCCCGCACCAGCTGCTGCAGCGTAAAGGGCCCTTCCGTCATCTGCAGCTCGCCCGTCTCAATCCGCGAGATCTCGGCCAGGTCGCGGGCCATGTTGCGCAGCCGGATGCTGTTGCGGTATATCTTCTTGATGAACGTCCGGTTGACACGCTCGTCTGTGAGCGCCCCATCCAGCAGCGTCTCGGAAAACCCCTGAATGGCAAAAATGGGGGTTTTGAGCTCGTGGGAGACGTTGCCCAGGAAGTCCCGCCGGTGCGACTCCACCCGCTGCAGCTCCTGGATCTCTTTTTCGAGTGTCAGCCCAGTGCGGTACACCTGCCAGATGAGCGCGTTGAGCTCGTCGCCTTTGGGGATGCGCGCGGCCTCCAGGTCTTCGAACTGATGCTTGCGGACCTGCCGGAGCGTAGCGTGCGCGAGCGCCAGCCGCGGCACCAGCAGAAAGAAGGCTGCGGTGTAGGTGGCCAGCGCAGCAAACAGCGGGAGGATGAAGGCCAGCGTCCAGGAGAGGCCTGCATCGGCACTGGCCGTGGCTACCGTGACCAGCCCCATGCCGACAGCTACCCACGCCGCGATTTTGAGCGGTAGCGTGCTGTGGCGCAGGCGGTACCGGGAAGGAACGGTGGACCCGGCGATAGAGGCAGACATGGTCAGCAAGCGTTTATGCAAAGGACGGGTTCGAAACGCATGAGTGCGCCAAACTATTCCGCCCCGGCCGCTCCGCCTCGGCTATTCCTTAAACTTGTAACCGACGCCCTTCACCGTTTCGATGAAGTGGCTGCCGATCTTCTCGCGGATCTTGCGCACGTGCACGTCGACGGTGCGGTCTACCACGTACACATTCTGCCCCCACACGTGGTCGAGGAGCTCTTGCCGGGTGAAGACGGTGCCGGGATGCGAGGCGAGGAAGTACAGAAGTTGAAACTCCTTACGCGGAAAGCGCATCTCCACGCGCTCGCCGTCCTGTTCTTGAAAGACGAGGTAGCGGTCGCGGTCGACCTCCAGGCCATGGATGCGCAGCAGGTCGGGCGGGGTTTCGTTGCGACGGGTGCCGCGGAGCAGCGCTTGCGTCTGGCTCATCAGCACGGGCATGGAGACGTCCTTCCCCACGTACACGTCAGCCCCCACGTCCAGCCCTTTAATCTGGTCGGGATCGCTGCTCTTGGCCGTCAGCATCAGGATGGGAATATGGCGCAGATGGGCATCCTGCCGGAGCCGGCGGCACACCTCCAGGCCGTCCATGCGCGGCATCATGATGTCCAACACGATGAGGTCGGGCTCCACCTCGCGCGTCACCTTGAGGGCTTCGCGCCCGTCGCGCGCAACCACGGTAGCATAGCCCTCCCGCTCCAGGTTGTACTGCAGCAAATCAAGAATATCATCTTCATCATCCACCACCAGGATGGTTGCGGCGGCAGCAGCGTCGCTTGTGGCAGAGTCGTCGGTGGCATCCATCACAGAAGAGGTCGATTCCAAAGCACACCTGCGGTTTGGGAGAAGTAAGCACGTATAACGTACGGATCGTGACGTCTTTTCTTGTTACCGCAGCATTAACGTTTACGCCAGCGCGCACGCCACGTGCCGCCACTGTCCTCCATACAGCCGTTGTTACGCGTTTACTTAATGAGGCAGGTCCTTATAATCTCGCCATTAGTCCTTTGGCAAGAGGCCACAAGGCCTTTCGCAGCGCGATTTCTTCTCACCGGCACACATGGAGGCCGCACGATGGAAATGAATGGGCAGCACATGACGAACGGGCACGTTCACCACGGCCACACGGGGTTTCATCGAGGGATGCACGCCCCGCAGTCACGTTATCATGACAGCGGCAAGTTCGGGCGGATGTTTCCCCTGCTGCAGTCCGTAGCGTTTGATCGCCAGAAGCTCAGTCAGCTCGGCGAAGGCGGCGGGCTGATGGACCCCGGCAGCGAGCACAACCTCCCCCACCCCAGTCTCCCGGCCGGGTTTGTTTTCCTGGGGCAGTTCATCGACCACGACATCACGTTCGACACCACCTCCAGCCTGGAGCGCCAGAACGACCCCGAGGGCATCCAAAACTTCCGCACGCCGGTGCTGGAGCTTGACAGCGTGTATGGCGCGGGTCCAGACGCCACGCCGTACCTCTACAGCGACGGGGTGCGCTTGCTTATCGACCAGACCGCCACGCACGACCTGCCCCGCAACAGCGCCGGCACGGCGCTCATTGGCGATCCCCGCAACGACGAGAACCTGCTGATCGCCCAGCTGCATCACGCGTTTTTGCGCTTCCATAATGCCATTGTGGACGATCTGGAAGGCACAGTGGATGACGGCGCTCTCTTTGAGGCCGCGCAGCAGGAGGCCCGCTGGCACTTTCAGTGGATTGTGCTGCACGACTTCCTGCCTCGCATGGTGGGGCAAGACCTGGTGGATGACATCTACACCGCGGATTGCACGGGCACTGGCCGGCGCTACTACAAGTGGCGCAACGAGCCGTTTATCCCCATCGAGTTTGCCGTGGCCGCCTACCGGTTCGGGCACACCCTCATTCCCAGCCCCATGAAGGTAAACGATGACTTCATGACGGGCGGCTCGCATGAGATCCCCCTGTTCGATCCGCACGAGATTGGCGACAGCGATCCTGACGACCTCTCGGGTGGGGCGCGAGCGCCGCGTCGGTACGTCGACTGGCGCTACTTCTTCGACACCGGCGACGACATGCACCAGCCGGCGCGTCAGTTTAACCACATCCTCTCCGGGCCGCTGTTCACGCTACCGTTCTCGCCCGACATCCCGTCGTTGGCCGAGCGCAATCTGCTCCGTGGGCTGTCCTTCAGCCTTCCATCCGGGCAGCAGGTGGCCTGCGCCATGTGCATCGATCCCCTCACGCAAACGGAGCTGGAGGACAGCATGGGGGCGGAGCCGTATGCGCGCCTGAAGAGCCTGGGCCTGCACGAGCACACGCCGCTGTGGTTTTATATTCTGGCCGAGGGCGCGGCACGCGCAGATGGCTTGCACCTGGGGCCCGTCGGCGGCCGCATTGTGGCTGAGGTGCTGATTGGACTGCTGGAGGGCGATCGCCGCTCCTTCGTGCGCGCTAACCCCAAGTGGACGCCCACCTATGCCAACGGCGACGGTGACTTCACCATGGTAGACCTGCTCCGTGTGGCAGGCGTGTTGCCGTCAGCGGTGCCTGCATAGGGTTTCGTATTACCGACAGCCCGCCGCCCTCATGTCCGCGCCGCAATGGCGTGAGCGGGCAGGGCGGCGGTGAGGTCGGTCAGTGGTTCGTCGAAGGCTTCGCCAAAAAGCTCAAAGCAGACGCCATCGTGGCGCACGGTGTTGAGGGGCTGGTGCGCCTCCACCACGTCGCGGTACGTCTCGTAGCAGGCCAACGCGTCCTCTCCCCGCGCCAGGTCGTCGGCGCTGACGTCCACTACCACCTGGATGGCCTCCACAGGCGAATGGGTGAGGTGGTCCGGACGGTCGGCTGCGGGGCTGGGCGGCGGTAGCGTGAAGAACGCCAGCCGCCGGGGCGCCTCTTCTGGCGTTTCGTCCTGCAACGCACAAAACACCCGTTTGAGCACCGCATGGCTCACGAGGTGGTCCGGATGCCCGCTGATGCCGTGCACCGCGTACGTGATGACTACATCGGGTGAGACGCGGCGGATGTGATCGATGAGCGTCTGCTCCAGCACGCGCGGGTCCATGGCGGCGAGGCGGCCGTCGGGGTACGACAGCACCTCCATGCTGGAGAGATCCAGCGCCTCGGCCACCCCCTGCATCTCGTTGAAGCGCGCCACCCCCATCTCCTCTTTTGAGAGGCCGTGCTTGTGGCGCTCTTTTGTGGCCTCCCCCCGGGTGAGGGTGAGGAGGTGCACGTCATGCCCCTCGCGCCGCTGCCGCGCCAGCGCAGGCGCCGGGCCAAACGACTCGTCATCGGGGTGAGGGAAGATGTAGAGTAGCGAAGCCATAGCACCGAGGGTCGTTGTTGCAAAAGTGATTGTTACAACGACCATCCACCGGGCGGGTTGGCCCACTGGCGCAACAGACCGGTGACAGTTGCCTGTACCGATCGGTTTATTCGGGCACGGGCTCGTCGGCTGCTTCGATGATCTCACCGAAGCAGGTTTGCCCCGTGCGGAGCATACGGCGCACGTATGGATGGCACAGCTGGCACTTCTGCCCAAACCTCCGATGCGCCTGCAACTCCGCTACCGAAGTGGCACCCGTGGCCTTGGCCACACGGCGCAGCTCCGCAAACCGAACCTGAAAGCAATAGCAGCGATCAATCTCCATAGCGGTGCCAGCAGGTTACTCGATGACGCGCGAGAACACGATGTGCGACGGCGCGATGCCCGCGTCGAAGCGGCCCACTTCCGTCCCATCCAGCTCGTGAATGCTTACCTCGCCCGTCACAGTAAAAGATGGATCGTCGTCCGGGCGCGCCACATAGAGTAGGTTGTCGACCTCATCGTACGAGACCCCGCCGATGGGATTGCCCGCCAGCGGACCAATTTCCGCCTCTACTTCGCCGGTCCTGGGGTTGAGCTGCACGATGCGGTCCTCATCCAACACGGCGAACACTGCCGGGATGTCGCGGGCCAGAAAGCCGTCTTGCCCGGCACCGGTCGCTACACGGCCGCCGAGGTCTTCGCGAGCGATCACCTCCCCCGCGTTTACGTCGATCACAATGTACTGCCCTTCGCCCTCACTGGTGTTACACAGGCCGCTGATCTCGTTGTCGTCCAAGGTAAAGAGAAAGGTTACAGCACAACCCGCTTCGATGGGCTCCTCTATAGTAAGCTCATTCGTTTGCGTGTTGGGCCGGACGGTGGCAATGGCCTCCGAGCTGCCAAACCCGCCCTGCGCCACAAACACGAGGTTCTGCGCTACGGCCATGCCGGCCGGGCTGCCGTCGAGTTCGGCGGTATCTACGACCTCATCGGTAGTCAGGTCTACCAGAACGACGGACGACGGAAAAATGGTGGTCACGAGCGCCAAGTTGGTGGTTCCAAAGACGATGTACCGGGCATTGACATCGCTGATCTGGCCCACCTGCTCGAAGGTCTGCACATCGTATACATCGACGCGGTCACCGGCCATCATAAAAAGACGGTCTTGCAGCAGATCGATGCTCTGGATGACTGCCCTTGGATCGATGGCGGTAGTGGCGGTGCCGTCTTCCGGGTCATAGGCGGTGACGATGCCGTTGGCATCGCTAAAGTTACCCTGGCTGCTTACCAGCACGGTGGCTGTAGCAATCTCGCGCGGGTCGGAATCGGGATCGTCAAATATGTCGCATCCGGCAAGGGTGAGGCTGACGGCGAGCGCCGCGATTAGCAGCAGGCGGGACGGGGCGGTGTAGAGAAGGTGCATGGGTATTCGGTAGAGGAAGGAAAAGGAAACGGGGTATCAGCGGGAAGGCTGCACGGTCAGGCGCAGGTGGAGATGGCGCGGTGGCATCGGGTAGCCACGGATGATGGCGTAGTCGGTGTCGAAGAGGTTGTTGAGGTGCAGGCCAAAGCCAACCGCGAGACCTGCCAGCACGGGCGTCACGCGCAGATGGCCGTCCACCACCGCGTGAGGCTCCATCGCGCGGCTTTCGTCGGCGGTGATAAAGCGGCGGCCCGTATAGTGCACGTTCGCACCGAGGCTCACGATGCCCGTGGAAAGCGCCGCGTGGGCCTTCCACTCTTCTTGCGGGACGTAGCGCAGCTGTTTGTTGAAGGAACGGCTGTTGGGATCGGAGCGGTTGAGCGCCTGCGTGCGCGTCAGGTGCAGACCGGCGTCCAGTTGAGTGCGCGCGGTCAGCGCCGTACGGATGGCATAAGAGGCTTCCACGCCGCGGCTACGCACACGCTGCAGGTTGCGGGGGGTCCACGTGCCGGTGGCATCGGGCTGCCACACGATCTGGTCCCGCACCTGATGCTGAAAGACGGTCACCTCGGCGCGATGCGAACCTCGGTGCAGGAGCAGCCCGGCATCAGCCATGAGGCCGCGCTCCACCTTGAGGTCGGGGTTGCCGCCGGGCTGCCAGAAGCGGTCGTTGAAGGTAGGCACGCGAAAGGCCCGCCCCACGCTGGCTTTCGCGCGTAGCCCGTCGATGCCGGGGAGGGCTACGTTCAGCCCGAGGCGTGGGCTGAGGGCGGTGCGCTGCGTACCGTCGGTCAGCCGGTAGGTGTCGGCGCGCAGGGCCGGGTAGAGCAACAGGCGGCCCCACTGCCCCGTGGCTTGCATAAAGGCCCCGCCATGCCCTTCCCGTGCGTTGCCGGTTAGGTTGGGATGGGCGGCCTGGCTGTAGGCTGCGGTGAGGCCACCACTGACCAGCCAGCGCGCGGAGAGCGGTGCGGTGGCTTCCACCTCCACTGAGGAAAGCAGCGTCTGGCCGGTGTCGTCGATGGTGAGGGCCGGGTTCTGGTACCGCAGGGTTTTGTGCTGCAGGAGCCCGCCCACACGCACGCGGCCCCAGCTCAGTTGTTGGTGGCCATCGGCCCAGAGGCGGAGCGCTTCGTCGGTCTGCCGTTCGCCGGTAGCGCCGGTGCCGGCCACGCCGGGCAAGCCGCGCTCGGCCGCGGTATACCAGCCGCTCAGGCGTACCTGCCGCCCCTCCCCCACAAGTGCCGCACTACCGAAGAGCGAGACCTGCTCGCGGTCGGCGTTGCGGCGGCGGGTGATAGTCTCATCGAAGCGTGTCTCATCCACAAAGGGGAAGTCGCCGTCGGTAAGGCGGTAGTCGACGGCGCCCAGCAGACGCAGGGGTCCCTGCTGCCCGGACACCATCGCGCTGCCGCTGCGCATGCCGAAGGCGCCGCCCTCAGCCGTCGCCTGCCAGTCCAGTGCTTCGCCCGGCGTGCGGGTGCGGAGATTGACGGCGCCGCCCATCCCATCGCTCCCGTAGAGCGGCGAGGTGGCGCCATGCATCACTTCCACGGACTCCAGCACGGCGGTGGGCAAGAGCGACAGGTCGAGCTGGCCCAGCTGGGGGTCGGTAATCCGCGTGCCATCCAGCAGCACGGTGGTTTGCGAAGCTCCCATGCCGCGCAGCGACATCGACGCGAGGCCAGTGGGGCCCAGCCGCCGCAGGAAGGCGCCCGACCGCGCGCCCAGTAGGTCCGCCACCGATGTTGCGCCGGTCTGCGCCATACTCTCACGGTCCAGCACCGAAACGCGGGCAGGCACCGTCGCGAGATCCACAGCGCGCCGGGTTGCCACCACGGTAACTTCCGGCAGCTCCGCGTGCGACACCAGGGTGTCGGGCGGCAGCGGGTCCGGCGGCCCGCTGTCGACGGGCGTCCCCACCGACCCGGTAAGGCCCAGCAGCACCAATCCAATAAGAAAAGCAGTCATAGCAAAAGCCCACACCTCAATGAAGAAGTCTGGGCTATGGCGCAGGCCCGCTGGCGTACAGGTACACCACAGGCAGAAACGGCAGCCCTAGGGACTTTTCCACACAGGAAAAGCCACGTTGCCGCGTATGCTACGCGCCCCAGACCTCAAACTCCCGAAGGTCGATCAGGCATCCACACAGCTGGCAGGTCTCCTGGCTTCCTGTGCACATCGAGCGATGCCGAGACGCCCGTGCTTGCTCCACGCCCGGCCTTCCCATCGAAATCGACAGTGACCTTGCGTTTCTTCGCAGCACGCGCACCACACAGGCTACAGTTGCGGGTACAGCTCCAGCGTCGTCCACCCAGAGGCGGCTGAACTGGATTCCCTTTTAATCTACAGCGCCGGTGCGCCGCAGAACCAGTGGTGTATGTGAAAGAACACCTGTAGCATAGGGCACACGCCGCACGAATGCTACCCTTCACGGGGTTTTCCGGCAGGAACAAGGTGGGGGCGTGGCGTTGAAGCAGTCGCTGTTTTCTGCTAACCTGTGCTTTCTACCCGCATGAGTCAATACCATACCATAGCCGTGGCGGATCTGGGCGTGGACGCCCGAGCCCGGTTTATCTTTCGCACGTATGCCCACCTGTCTGCCGCCATCGTCGGCTTTGTGGCGCTGGAGTACCTCTTCTTCATGACGGGCTTTGCCGAAGTACTGGCCGGGGCCCTCCTGAGTGTGAACTGGCTGCTGGTGCTGGGCGCGTTTATGATTGTGGGCTGGCTGGCTTCCCATACGGCCCACACGACCACCTCGAAGCCGCTGCAGTACCTGGCGCTGGCGGGGTACGTGGGTGCCTACGCGGTGATCTTCACGCCGCTGCTTTTTGTGGCGGAAGCCACGGCGCCCGGTGCCATTGAGAGCGCCGGCCTCATCACGCTCCTCGGCTTCGCAGGCCTCACGGCGGTGGCGTTCATGACGCGCAAAGACTTCTCCTTTCTGGGCAGCATGCTCCGTTGGGGCTTTGTCGCGGCGCTGCTGCTCATCGTGGGCGGTGTCCTCTTTGGGTTTCAGCTGGGGACGTTCTTCAGCGTGGGCATGATTGCGCTGGCCGGAGCGGCTATCCTATACGACACCTCCAACGTGCTGCATCACTTCCCCGAAGATCAGCACGTCTCGGCGTCGCTGCAGCTCTTTGGCTCTATCGCCCTCATGTTCTGGTACGTGCTAAGCCTGTTTCTCTCCAGCGAGTAACAGCGCAACCCCAGCTCACGGGCGCTCCCACAGGGCCTCCCACCATACGATATCATTACGCACGCCGCTCAGCCACGGGTTGAGCGGCGTTTTTGTTGTGGGGCGCGGCGTCCATGCCCACACGCAGCTCTTCGGCAAAGTATTGTTCGAGCGCCTCCAGCGTGTCTTCTGTGGTCGGCTCGTCGCGGGCGAGGCTACCGTCTTCAATGACGGCGATACGCTCACACACGTCCGTCACGTGGCCCAGGTCGTGGCTGGAGATGAGCAGCGTGGTGCCATGCGTGGCCTGTGCCTGCCGCAGCAAGCGCATCAGCTGAAGCTGCGAGCGGGGATCCAGATTGGCGAACGGCTCATCCAGCACAAGCACGCGGGGCTGGATGAACATGGCCGCGATGATGCCCACCTTTTTGCGGTTGCCCTGGGATAGATCCCGCAGGTACTTGGTGGTCCGGCCCAGGGGCTCATCCGTGTAAAACGACTGGAAGGGCGCCAGCCGTTCGGCCTGTTCGTCGGGTGAGAGGCGGTACACGCTTCCCACAAAGGCGATAAACTCGTCCGGCGTGAGGAAGTCCACCAGAAACGAATCGTCGAGGTACGAGCCGGTGAAGGACTTCCACGTGGTGTCGGTGTCGACGGCGTGACCGCCTATGCAGACGTGGCCTTCGTCCGGCGCAATGAGGTCGAGCAGGAGGCGGAGGAAGGTCGTCTTGCCCGCCCCGTTGTTGCCGACCAGCCCCACGCTCTGCCCCGCGTCAATGTGCAGGTCGGGCAGGGACAGGGTGAACGCGCCGTAGCGCTTGACGAGGCCGTTTGTAGATACGGTCATGCAGGAGCAGGCGAAAACGGAGCAGACAAACACCCAGGCGCCGGCGCACGACACCTGATACTGTCGTATCGGCGCCCGGGGTGGTGTGCTGAAGTGCCGTCACACTTCCATGACTTCTTTTTCCTTCCGGTCGATCAGGCTGTCCACCCGTTTCGTGTGGGCATCCGTCAGCTCCTGCAACTTCTCCTCCGCTCGGTAGCGCCCGTCCTCTGGCAGGTTGTACTCCTGCTGCGCGCTTTTCAGCTCATCCTTGGCGCTGCGGCGGATGTTGCGAATGGCAATTTTGGCATCCTCGCCTCGCGTGCGGGCCGTTTTTGCCAGCTCCTTGCGCCGCTCTTCGGAGAGCGGGGGAATCGGCACGCGGATGATGGCGCCGTCGTTGGACGGGTTGAGGCCCATATTCGCCTCCATAATGCCTTTTTCGATGGGCTCCAGTGCCCCCTGGTCCCAGGGTTGCACGATGAGCAGATCAGGCTGCGGCGCACTCACGCTGGCAATCTGCGTAATAGGCGTGCGCGAACCGTAGTAGTCCACCTTCACATTTTCGATCATGGAAGGCTGCGCGCGGCCGGCACGGATGGACTGTAGCTCTGTGCGGAGGTGCTCTACCGCTTTGTTCATGCCTTCCTCAGCGGTATCCAGAATAAGCTGAAGTTCTTCGTCTAACATGGGAGCAAACGGGGTAAGGGAGGGAGGTCGTGAAAGGGAAACCGGGTAGACCGCAAGGCCACGCGCCGGGCCGCTGCAGAAGTCAAGCTCATGCGGCAACGTCGGATGCAAAGGCCGCCGGGGTGTCTTCCTGCCAATGAACGAGCGTGCCGACCTGCTCGCCGGCCGCGATACGCGCCAGGTTACCGGGGGTATTCATGTTGAACACGATGATTTCCATGTCCGACTCCCGGCACAGCGTGAAGGCTGTCATGTCCATCACGCGGAGGTCCTCACGAATGACGTCCTGCCCAGGCAGGCTGGCGAACTGCCGGGCCTCGGCGTCGGCTTCCGGATCGGCGGTAAATACGCCGTCGACGCGGGTGCCTTTGAGGACGATGTCGGCCTCGATTTCCAGCGCCCGCAGCGCAGCGGCGGTGTCGGTCGTGAAGTAGGGATTGCCTGTGCCGGCCCCAAAGATGACCACGCGGCCTTTCTCCAGATGGCGCATAGCGCGGCGCCGAATAAATGGCTCGGCAATCTCCTCCATCTTGATGCTGGATTGGAGGCGCGTATCCAGGCCTTCTTGCTCGAGCGCGTCCTGCAGCGCCATCGCGTTAATCATGGTGGCCAGCATGCCCATGTAGTCCGCATGCGCGCGAGTCATCCCCTGTTTGGCGTTCACCCCGCGAAAGATGTTGCCGCCGCCGATCACGATGGCCAGCTCCAGCCCGGCATCGACGGCATCCTTGACATCGCCGGCATACTGATGAAGCACTTCATCGTCGATGCCAAACTCCTTTCGCCCCAGCAGAGCCTCACCGCTTAGTTTGAGTAGAATACGGGGATAGTGCAGGGAGACATCCGAAGACATAAAAGGAAACGTACGAACTGGGGGGATAGGAAATAGACAGAACGGGGCACCTGCAGCCCAGCCTTAAAGGTA
The DNA here is from genome assembly GCA_001564055.1 of Rhodothermaceae bacterium Tc-Br11_B2g6_7. GTDB lineage: Bacteria > Bacteroidota > Rhodothermia > Rhodothermales > Salinibacteraceae > Tc-Br11-B2g6-7. The sequence continues at coordinate 14,353 of LKNB01000028.1, read as the reverse complement.
CGTGCTGTTACCGTCGGGTGCAATGGCCATGTGTGCCATAAGAGCGGCCGTGTAAAAGAAACAACACAGCCGTGCAAAAGAAAAGGGGACACGCCTGGACGTGCCCCCTGCTGTATGCTGTGCTATGCAGATCGTTTCCGGCGCTGAGCCCACGGGATACCCCTTCGTCAGCGCGCTGTACCCGGGCAGCGTTACTCGCCAAGCGCGTAGCGTACGTACGACTTCACATCGACGTCAGCGGCGTCCAGCATCTCGCGGACCGTCTTCGAGGAGTCCTTCACAAAGGGCTGCTCTACGAGGACGTTGTCCTTGAAGAAGCGCTCCAGTTTGCCTTCGGCGATGCGCTCGATGATGTGATCGGGCTTGCCTTCGTTGCGGGCGTTTTCGCGGGCAATCTCCTTCTCCTTCTCTTTGATCTCGTCGTCCACCTCGTCCGCCGTCGTGGCGATGGGGTTGAGGGCAGCGACCTGCATGGCCACGTCCCGGCCGGCATCTTCAGCGCTGCCGTTCCCATGGATGTCCACGAGCACGGCCAGGCGGGAGCCCGGGTGGATGTAAGAGATCACGGATCCACCTTCGCTCTCGAGCAGGTCGAACCGTCCGACTTCGATCTTCTCGCCGATCTTGCCCGTGAGCTGAATCACCTTCTCGCCAATGGTTTTGCCATCGCCAAAGGGAAGCGCCTCAAGGGCCTCTTGGTCCTCGGGCTGCTCGGAGAGGATGATGTCGGCCAGCGTGTCTACAAAGTCCTGAAACTCATCGTTGCGGGCCACGAAGTCAGTTTCGCAGTTCACTTCGACGAGGGCGCCCACGCTGTGATCGTCGGCCACCTTGGCGACGACGAGTCCTTCGGAGGCCTCCTTGTCGGCGCGCTTGGCGGCTACCTTCTGTCCTTTCTTACGAAGCAGATCTACCGCGGCGTCAAAGTCGCCATCGGTGGCTTCCAGCGCTTTTTTGCAGTCCAGCATACCGACGCCGGTGGCGTCCCGGAGTCGCTTTACGTCTTTTGCAGATATGGCCATAGGTTCCGTCGTCAGGGGTTGTCTTCAACAAGGTCGATGGGTTCGTCAGGCGTTCGGCGTGATTAGCCCTTTTGCTTCTGCTTTTCCTGCTTCTTGGCCTGGTCCTGCGCCTGCTTCTGCGCCTGTCCGCGCTGCACAGCTTCGGAGATAACGCTCGTCACCAGTCCGATGGACTTGAGGGCGTCATCGTTGGCCGGGATGGGGAAGTCGATCGGATCAGGATCGCAGTTGGTATCCGTCATCGCAATGATGGGGATGTTAAGCTTGATCGCCTCATTGACGGCAATGTGCTCGCGGGCCACATCCACGATGAAGATGGCGCCGGGCAGGCGGGCCATGTGGCGGATGCCGCCGAGGTTACGCTCCAGCTTCTCACGCTCACGGATTTTGGTGAGGCGTTCTTTCTTCTTGAGCTGGTCGAACGTACCATCATCTTCCATCCGCTCCAGCTGCTCCATGCGGCGGATGCTCAGGCGCATCGTCTCGAAGTTGGTCATCATGCCGCCCAGCCAGCGCTCCACTACGTACGGGCAGTTGGCGTCTTCCGCTTTCTGCCGGACGATGTCGCGGGCTTGCTTTTTGGTGCCTACGAACATGATGGTCTTGCCACTCCGTGCAAAGCGTTCGGCCGCATCCGCGGCGCGGTCCAAGAGGACCTGCGTCTGCATCAGATCGATCACGTGGATACCGTTGCGCTCCATGAAGATGAACGGCTTCATCTTCGGATTCCAGCGGCTGGTGAGGTGGCCAAAGTGGGTGCCCGCCTTCAGCAATTCCTCAATGGCGACCTCGTGCTTCGGGCTTCCGTTGGAAGAGGCCTTGTCGTCCTCTGCGGCCTCTTCCTCGGCCCCAGCTTCCGCGTCATCATCGTCTGCGTCGGTATCCTCGGCAGGAGCTTCGGTGCTGTCAGCCGTCTCGGCTTTGGCTTCCGGCACCGCTTCTTCAGCGGTGTCTGAGGGCGTGGCGTCCGCGGTAGCTTCTGCGTCTGTCGCTTTCTTTTCGTCAGCAGCGTCCGTATCGGAGGTCTGCGTAGCCTCGGTGGAGGCGTCGGTCGTTTCTTTTTCGTCAGGCATAAGTCAGGTGTTGGATAAGGTTGGGTTGGGCCGCTACGCCTGTCGTCTGCGCCGTGTATCTCCGGCAGCGAGCCACCGGAGACACCCCACGGACGCATCGAGGCGTATGTGTGATTGGAGGCCGATCGTAGGGACCGGCGGCGGCGCTTGCCAGGCGCGACCCACAGGGGACACGGCGAGCAGCGCCGGAGGCGATACGGGTGCGTTTAGCGCTTGGAGAACTGGAACTTCTTCCGCGCCTTGGGCTGGCCGTACTTTTTGCGCTCGACCATGCGAGGGTCACGTGTAAGGAAGCCCGCTTCGCGCAGGGCCGCCCGGTGCTCCTCGTTACGGGCTACCAGCGCCCGAGCAATGCCGAGGCGGATGGCTTCGGCCTGGCCGGTGAGGCCACCGCCCTTTACATTCACCACCAGGTCAAACTGACCTACGGTGTTGGTCACCTCGTATGCCGCCCGGATGACCTGTTGGCGGGGCTCGTGCGGAAAGTATTCCTCGAGCGGTTTCTTGTTAACCGTGATCTGACCGGTGCCCGGCCGCAGGTACACGCGGGCCGTGGAGGTTTTACGCCGGCCGATCTCGTTTTCTTCTTGGGCTATTGCTGGCATGAGAACGGGTCTTCAAAAATAGGGAAAAGGCGGTGCGGAGCACAGCGCAGCGCGGGTTACGCGTCTACTTCCATCGGCTGCGGCTCCTGGGCTTGATGCGGATGCTCAGGCCCGACGTATACTTTCAGCTTCTTCAGCATCTTCCGGCCGAGCTTGTTCTTCGGCAGCATCCCCTTCACCGCATTCTGCACGATGAACGTCGGGCGCTTCGCGCGCATCTCCGCGGGGGTGCGCAGGCGCTGGCCACCGGGGTAGCCGGAGTAGGAGAAGTACGTTTTATCCGTCTCCTTTAGTCCGGTAAACCGGGCCTTCTCCGCGTTGACCACCACGACAAAATCGCCGCAGTCCATATGCGGGGTGAAGTAAGGCTTGTGCTTGCCGCGCAGGATGCCCGCAATTTCAGACGCGAGGCGGCCTACCACCTTGTCGGTGGCATCCACCACATACCAGTCGCGATCGATCTGGTCAGGCGTTACGCTGGCCGTTTTGAAGCTATTCGTATTCATGATGTGAAGCGATTCATAAAAGTCATGGAACGGCCGCCGGGGCCTGGGTTTAGATTGGCAAGCAGCACGCATAGCGATAAACAATGCCACGCTATGCGCCGTTGCAACTGCAGATAGACGCAGCCCATTATGCAGTAATGCCAACCGTTCGTCTTACGCCACAAATGACGTCAAGTAGAACTTGGTGTGCATCGGCGCCGAGCATTATAAATAGGCAGAAGCGGTACACGCTACCGCACGTGTGGTAGTTTTCCGGCGGCCCGTAATTCCCTCAATCTTGACGTGGGAATGGGCTCGGTCCGAGCACCCACGGCTGCATGTGCCCCCACCACCGTCCTTAGTCACCGCTGCACATCATGTCGCTTGGCCCCTCGTATAGCAGCGTTGACTCTGTGGCAGCCGCGCTACCGTTCGCCGTGCTCGATACCGACGAGGCCAATGCCGTGTTCGTGCGGTGGCGCAATGAGCAGTGCGCCGAAGACAAACGGCTGGTGGACCTCTGGACGTACTGCTACATCCGGCAGTACTTCCTGTCCAAGTTCCTCACGCGCAAGTACGGCGGGGCTGCTGATGTGGAGCTACTCATCGAGAAGGCATACCGGCGGATAGCCGATAAACGGTCCACGGTATCTACCCCCTCCCGCTACGCCAGTTGGGTGAGCGTCGTAGCGCGCAACATCTTCCTGAATTATACCCGGTCCGTGCAGCGTCACATCACCATTGACGGGGATGAGCACAGCCCCACGCTGGTAGCGGAGGACACCGACAGCGTGACGTACGATGCCGTTTATGCCCACCGCGTCATAGACGAGGCGATCGACCGGCTGCCTCCGTTTCTGCGGGAGGTCGCCCGGCTCTCCCTCCTCCACGATCGGTCGTACGATGCCATCAGCCATCTGACGGACCGGCCGGTGGGTACCGTCCGCACCTACATGCACCGCGCCCTGAAGAAGCTGCGGGAAGACCCCGGATTGAAACAGGCCGTGCAGGCTTTGCTCAACACATCAGCGCCTCCTGACGATACCGACGGCCACACCACGCCCCCCTCTTCCTGAGCATGGCCAACCGTAGCCGTATCCTGCGCCACGTACCAGCTGTTTCACATAGATATCATTGATAGTAGGCGGTACGACGTTATGAATTTCCTTCTGCTGTGTCTGTAATGGTAGTCGTACCAACTATTCCGGATGGGCGCAGCCATCTGCTGTCACGATTTTTCTGCGCGCTGGCTACCTATATTTTGTTTTTCTTCGCCTCTTATTTTTATCGATGGACACCATCAAAGAAAAGATTCTGTTTTTCCATGCGCTCTCCGCGGATGAGCAAGCAAACGTCCGCGCCTATGTGGCGGAGCATCCCGCGTGGGAACCCCTGCTGACCCGTGCCGAGGCCCTGACGGATTTGCTTCAGGCTGCGCAGGGCGTTTCGGCGGAGCCGCCCACAGAGGACATGCTGGCCCATCTCTTGGTAGCGCAGGCGTTGGGTACCGAAAAGCTGCCGCCCGCCATGGCCGAGGCCCATATCCGCGCAGAAGAGGCGCTGGCGACAGACCCGGCGTACCGAGAGCGCTACGAGGCCCTGGTGGCGCGTCTGGAGACCCTCACGGCTGAAACAGATCCGGCGGCCCACTTTGAGCAGCTTTCGGGCCACACGGTGGAGGCCACAGCAGAAGAGGCTACCGCAGCGGTGCCTGCCAACGACCGCCCACCGACGCGCCGGTACCGCCTGCCTCAACCGGTTCGCCTCGCGCTGGCGGCAGCGGTGTCGCTCCTGGTCGTCTTCGGTGCCCTCTGGGGCATCAGCGAGCTAACGACCCCCACGCACGAGCGCCTGGCCGCCATCGATACAGACGAGTTGTATCTGGAAGGCTTTAGCACTTCCGCGATGCGCAGTGGGACTGACGTCACAGAGGCTACCCCGGCGGCTGCCTCGCCCGATGCCCTCTACCTGCAAGCCCTGGAGCAGCTGCGGGGGGCCCGCACGAGCGTCCTCGGACTCTTTCCGCGCTACGATGACGCCGCCCTGAGCGAAGCCGAAGGGTTGCTGAACGAGGTCATTGCCGCAGAAGAGGCGGGCTCTTTTGTGCAACTGGATGCCTACTACTTCCTCGGGAAAATACACCTGGCCCGGGGAGATAAGGCTGAGGCTCAGCAAGCACTGCTGCGTGTGGTGCGCGGCGAGGGCCGCAATGCACCGGCCGCCTCGGATATCCTGCAATATCTCGCAGCAGATGAGGCCTTTGACCCCGATGCAGAATAACTTTTGTTGTAGCGCAACGTAAGGAATATGTCCGTACATAATAGCTATCCTTCGTATTCGCTATGGCTGGTCAAGGCTCTGCTGGTAACGTCATTGCTGCACTCTGCAGCTTCTTTATTCCCGGACTGGGTCAACTCCTGCAAGCCCGTCTCCTGATGGCGATCACGCACTTTGTGCTGGCCGCAGTGCTCTGGTGGTTCTTGCTGGGATGGATCATTCACCTCTGGTCAATCATCGACGCCGCGCGGTTTAAGCCGTAGATAGGCGAAGGACAGCCCCCATCGCTCCTTCATGTTGAAAGGGCACCCGTACAGGGACGGAAGCTGTAGGGCTTTCCGACGCGCTGGCTGATCTCGTTTCTGAAGCACTTCCTCTCGTTACCACTCCGAAGGACCGGAGCACCAGCGCTACCCGCATTACCGATCGTACACTATCCGCAAAAATATTTGCACATACGAAACTTTTCGTATGTTTGTACGAAGAATGTCGTAGTTTATCCCTAAACGACCCCGCGCTATGCCCAATTCCTCGCCCCCCATGCCCACCCCTGCCGAGTTGGAGCTCCTGCGGGTGCTCTGGGAGCGGGGGCCCTCTACGGTTCGCGAGGTGCAAACCGCTGTGGGCGCGGACACCACGGGCTACACCACGATCCTAAAACAGCTCCAGCTGATGCTTGAGAAGGGCCTCGTGTCCCGCGATGAGTCGCAGCGGGCCCACGTCTACGAGGCCCGGGTGGATGCTTCCATCACGCAGCGGCAATTGGTGGACGACCTTGTCGAACGCGCCTTTGGCGGCGCAACCGACAAGCTGGTGTTGCGCGCGCTCTCGTCTGAGCGGGTAACGGCCGATGAACTGCGCGCTATCCGTGACCTTCTGGACGCACTCGACGACGAGGACTAAGCTATGCTACACGATACGCCCCTGCTGTCGGACCTCCTTACGCGTCTGGAGCCTCTACTTCCCTTTCTGGAGCCCGTCAGTTGGGCGCTTGTGCATGCCCTGTGGCAGGGCATGGTGCTGGCTGGGCTTCTGGCCTTCGGCCTGTGGCTATCGCGCGAGCGAAGCGCGCGCGTTCGCTACGCGCTGTGTGTGGGCACGTTCACGGCACTGCTGGTGCTGCCCGTTGCTACGGTAGCACTGGTCGGTACCCCGGCCACGCAGTCCATCCCCGTTGCACCAACCCCTGTATTGACCGGCGCTGAGCAGCAGGCGTTCGAAACCGCCCTCGCAGCGGAGGCGCTGATGCCCCTTGAGACCCAGGCCACCTCAGCTACCACCGCAGTAAGCGACGCTGCGAATAGCCCGTCATGGACGATGGCGCTGCCTGTACTGGCGGCGCTCTGGCTGATGGGCGTCGTGGTGCTGATGCTGCGCCTGGGCGGGAGCCTCTGGTATGTCCGGCAGCTTCGCACGCAAGGGGTTTCGCCGTTGCCCGAGGCCTGGGCCAGACAGGCAAGACAGGTTGCAAATCGGGTAGGCGTGCATCGTGCAGTGCGGTTTGTAGCATCCTCCCGGGCCACCGTCCCCATGGTCATTGGCTGGTGGCGGCCGGTCGTGCTGTTGCCCGCGAGCATGCTCTCCGGGATGCCGCCGGCGTACATCGAAGCTATTCTGATGCATGAACTGGCCCATATCCAACGGCATGATGCCCTGGTGGGATGGCTGCAGGTTGTGGGTGAGACGCTGCTCTTTTTCCATCCAGCGACGTGGTGGATCTCCCGCCGCATCCGGATGGAGCGGGAGCATTGCTGCGACGACCGGGTGGTGCAACTCACAGGCAAGCGAGCGACCTACGCCCGGGCCCTCGCCCATCTTGAGGCCCTGCGGCAGCCCACGTGGCACCCCGCCCCCGCAGCTACGAATGGCGCCCTCCTGCAGCGCATCCGCCGTATCCTCGGCCAGCCTGTGCAGCAACGCCTGGTCGACGGCTGGCGCGCAGCTGCAGGCGTGGGGGCGACCGCTATGCTGGGCCTGCTGGCGGCCGGCGTGCTTCTGGCCTCCACTCCTGCCAGTGACGTCACCAGTCGTCCCGACGTCGAGCAGTCAACGCTCGCCGCTCTCACCCCGCCTCAGGTGGGCGGCTGGGCCGCGGCCCTCGGCCTGCCGCTCCCGACGGCCGACACGACGGCGCAACCCTCAACGTTCACTCATGACGTCAGGCTGGGGGAGGACACGCTCCAGCTCCGCTTCAACGACCCGGCGGTGAAGTGGCTCGCGGATTCCACCGCCATGGTGCGTTTTCGGGGCGACCCGTCCGCGCGCGTCTTTATGAAGAATGACTCGTTGCGTACGCTGCGCGCTGAGGACTTCGCTTTTGTGATGGATAGCCTGCGCGTGGGAGGATTTCCAACGCTACATCGCGGGATCACGGCCTTCGGGGAGTCGATGGAGGCCTTTGGTAAGGCGCTTGAGCGTCTCGCCCTCGACAGCCTGATAGCGAACCCGCAGGGGTTGGAAGGCCCCCACTGGTGGAATGAGCACCGGGGAGCCGCGCGCGATACGCTTGAGCTTCGTTCATGGCGGGGCCTCTCGCAAGAGGAGCGGCAGGCCCAGCTGGACAGCCTGATGGCACAGGCTCGCTCCATCTACCAACCCTCCGCCGAACAGCGTGCCCGCAGAGACAGCCTGATAGCACAGGCCCGGTCTATGTATCAACCGTCACCCGAGCAGCAGGCCCACATCGATAGCCTCCGGTCTCGCTTGCGCGGGTTCACGGAGCTCACGCCTGAGCGCCGCGCACAGATGGACAGCGTTACGGCGATGCTCCGCGACCTCCAGCAACCCTCCGCCGAAGAGCGGGCCCGCGTGGATAGCCTGATGGCCCGTGCGCAGGCACTTGTCCGTCCGTCAGAGCAGCAGCAGGCCCGGCTGGATAGCCTGCAAGCGCTGATTCAGCAACTCGCGCAGCCTTCGTCCGAGCAACTGCGGCGGCGCGCCGAGGCCCTCCGGCAGCAGGCCGAGCGCCTCGAAGCCCAGGCCCAAGCGCTGGAGCAGGACCCCCCTTCACCACCGCAGCCCCCGACAGACCCGCCGCCCCCGTCCAGACCTCCAGACAACGATAAATAGGAGAGGCGCGGCCTGTACATATGTAACACGCAGGCAGGAAAGAGGGTATACGTGACCTGTGTCGCCTCAGCTTTTCTCACGTACCCCCCTGTTGCTATGAGCATTCACGTGAAGGAGCAGTACCACGCGGTCATTATCGAATTGAAAGGCAAATTCCTGGGCAGTATCGATGGGGATGAGTTTAAAAGCACCATCGACCGGCTGAAAGAAGAGGAGCAATTGCAGGTCGTCGTGGATATGCAGGAAACCACGTTTATCGATTCCTCGGGCATCGGGACGCTCATCGCCGCGCAAACGTCCATGCGCAAAGAAGGCGGCGACATCCGCCTGGCCAACATGGGCGCTCGTGTGCACGGGGTGTTCGTGATCACCCGCCTGCTGGGCTCGGCGTTCACCTCGTATGATAGTGTAGAGGAAGCGCTGGAGAGCTTCCGCACGGATCCCAAACCTGCCTGAAGCTCGCACCGGAAAGAAGGGGATAGAAGCCCGCCGCAGCAGCCCTGATTCAGCCAGCATGTGGGACCGGCATGTCACGAAAAGAGAAAAGCGCCCCTCGGCATAGAAGCCGGGAGGCGCTTTCGTTTACATAAACCCCACGTAGCTATGAAGCTGCAGGGGTTGCGTCGGTCGTATCGCCTTGCATCATGTGATCGACTGAATACTTTCCGCTGCCGAGGATGAACAGCGCCAGCGCCGCAACCAGCAGCATCAGGTCGAGCCGCATGGCACCGAAGCCTTGCTCCAGCTTTACGGTGAAGAGAGCCACCACCATGATAACCGCCAGGAGCGGCGTGGGAATGCGGATGTAAGCGCCAGCCAGCACCATCAGCCCACCGACGAACTCCACGATGGCCACGACCCAAGCCATCAGACCGGCCAGCGGGATGCCGATGTCAGCAAAAAAGGCCTGCGGGCCGGAGATGTCCATCAGCTTATCCCAGCCGGCGACCACAAAGATGAGTCCTACGCCCAGCCGTAATAGCAGCAAGGCCAAACCACGATACTTCGTTGCAAGAGAGGGGGTCATAGCAACCTCACGGTGTTGTTGGAAGCTATTGAGGGAGCAATGCACACTGGCATTGCGTGGCTCATGGTACTACCTGTGCAACGGCTGTTTCCGTGGCATGGTGGTCTACGCCTCCTCAGGGGCACGCGGGCACCTCTTCCCACGCGCGCTCCCAGGTCCGCTCACGGACCCACTCCTCCCAGTCCTCCCCGTGGGTTTCTTCAAGATAGGCCTTCACCACGTCGTTATAGGCCCGAATGCTTTGGATCCACACTTCAAACAGCTGGTCGTCGTCCTTTGCTACCGTGCGATGCTCGATCCCGAACAACTCTTGCCCCACCTCCGACCTGATGCGATCAAGTGCATCGGCGCACTCCGTGGAAAGCTGAGTGAGCCTCACGACGTTGCTGTCTTCCAACAGTATTATCCGACCCTCTCCCAGGTCCCTTTCAGCATCCGAGGGACTAAAAATCAGGTCGTCTTCTGAAACAAACATACCGACATAAAGGGTCACCTCCGTCGTTTTGCCTGCCACGACCTCCACCTCGCGCTCGTTGGGCACATACCCGACATGCTTCGTGCGAAGGGTGTGCCTACCGGCAGGCACATCGGCGATGGTAAAGTGGCCCTTGATGTTGGCAGTCACCCACGTGAAGGTGGTATCTTCCCGTAGCAAGACCACGTTTGTACCCGGCATGACCGTGGTGGAGTCTTGCGCAAGCAGCGCCTGTCCTTGAATGGTGCCCGTGGGCGCGTCTGTGCGCTCCTGTGCAAGTGCCTGCGGAGCAATCGTCAAGAGGAGAAATAGCCAAAGGAGCGATGCCCGGACGGTATGCCTGAAGCCTCGTAGAAGCACCCTCTGACGTACAACGTCTTTGCGTCGGCACCACCACCTGAACGTATGCATGTGCCACTTAAATCGGTGAGCAAACCTACCGTACAGGATACCCCGACCAGCTGACACCTGCAAGAGTTGGCAATTGATTCAGGTCAGGTGCGTGCGTAAGTTCGGGATGACCCAATAGCAGGGTTCGTCGTAGCAGCGGGGCTCGCACCTGTTGAATGAATGACACCAGCCCTGTATGCGCACTGCCGCCCTTCTGACCACCTGCCTGCTCCTGCTGGCCGCCTGCACCCCCGGCCCGCCTGACGCCGAGGCGCTCATCGACAAGTCCATCGCGGCGCATGGGATGGACCTGCTGGATGAGGCCATCGTCTCGTTCACCTTCCGCGATGAGGGGTTTGTGATTGACCGCGACGGTGGCCAGTTCGCGTACACCCGCACGTACGAAGACGACGAAGGCCGCCGCGTAGAAGACACCCTTTCTAACGACGGCCTCACCCGCACCGTTGATGGCGAACCGGCCGACATCCCGGAGGACGAGCGGGACAGCGCTGTCACCGCGGTTAACTCGGTGGTGTACTTCGCCCTGCTGCCGTACTTCTTGCAGGACCCGGCCGTGCAGCCCCGCTACCTTGGCACCGACACGGTGCGCACCCAGCCCTATCATCAGGTAGAGGTCACCTTCGCGGAAGAAGACGGCGGCCTTGACCACGAAGACCGGTTCATCTACTGGTTTCATCCCGATGACCACACGATGGACTACCTTGCCTACTACTTCCACACCAACGACGGCGGTTCGCGCCTGCGCATCGCCGAAAACACCCAGATGGTGGAGGGCATCCGCTTTCAGGATTATGGCAACTACGAGGTGCCGCACCTGACCGAGGACACGATCGAGCAGTACGGGTCGTACATCGGGACGGACAGCCTGCAGCATGTGTCGGATGTGGTGCTGCACGACATCGCCGTCGAACTGCGGTAGGCTGCGCAGGAGGTTAAACCCGAGGAAGCAGGTGCTACGTCGCCAACGGATCCCAGATGCGTTTCATAGGCAGCGTAAATCCGGCGACCACGGTCTCGGCAGTTACGGTATCGGGGCGGTCAAGCATGGTGTGGGGCGTATCCGGCTGGTAGATGGTGACCGTTTCCGTCAACGGATCAATGAGCCAGCCAAGCCGCACGCCAGCGCGCATGTACTCGTTCATTTTGCTCTTCAGTACATCCAGTGGATCAGAGGGCGAGCGGAGTTCGATGAGGAAGTCGGGGGATAGGGGCACGAACCCGTCGCGTTCTTCTGGAGTGAGCGAAGCGAACCGTTCGTGCTGTACCCACGCTACGTCAGGCATCCGATATGCACCATTGGAAAGCTTGAACATGGTACTCGAATCGAAGCCAAACCCACCACCTTCATCCTCAATCCAGTCCGCAAGATGGCGGTAGATGTAGAAGTTTCGGATTCCAGAGGTACCACCCGTTGGGCTCATAAGCGTGAGGGTGCCGTCAGCATCTTGCTCAATAGAGAGTCCTTCGTTCCTGGCGCAGAGCGCGTGGAATGCTTCATCGGAAAGGGGCTCTTCCAACTGGATACGCATGCGCTGGCAGGGGAGCGTGGCCCGCATGACAGCGTCGAGAGCAGAGGTGTCGCGCGGCGCATCAATAGCTGTTGCCATAGCAGACCCTGACGGATGTGAAGGGATCGTGTACATATGCATAATTACTACTGTGCGATCGCTGTGCAGATCCTGCTGCAAGCACACCATAGCTTATCACCGCAGAACCCGCGGCCGTGGTGTCTCCGTCTGTGTGACCCATCAAGTAAACGCTGGCGCAGGCCCACAGTCAGCTTTAACGTGGATTCATGGCAGCCCAGCCGTCCCGTGCGTAGGTTGGGCACGTCCTTTTCAACGGGTATGATCGCTGGTATGACGCATTGGTACGCAGGACTCGCCCTCGCAAGTATGTTGATTGTAGCAGTCCTGTGCCCGGGAACGGCGACGGCGCAGGAGGTGGAACTGGAGGGTGCCCTGCCCGACAGCGTGGTGGTCACGGCCACGCGGCTGGCGGAGGAAGCCCGCCTGTCGGGGCGACGCGTGACGGTGTGGACCGCGCGCGACCTGCAGCGCTTGCCCGTTACCTCGTACGATGAGCTACTGCGGACGGTCGCCGGTCTTGAGGTGCAGAGCCGCGGCGGGTTTGGGGTGCAGAGCGACCTGACCATGCGCGGCTCCACCTTCAACGGGGTGCTGGTGCTGCTGGACGGCGCCCGGCTCAACGACCCGATGACCGGACACTTCCTGGCCGACTTCCCCGTGCCGCTGGCGGAGATCGCGCGCATTGAGGTGCTGCGCGGGCCGGCCGCAGCGATGTACGGCCCGGATGCCATCGGGGGCGTGGTGCAGCTCTTCACACACGCGGGCCTGCACGCGGCCGCCGAGGCTCGCGGCTTCAGCGGCAGCGTGGAAGGCACGGCCGGACGCCACGGCCTCTACGATGTGCGGGGAGCGGCACGGCAGCACGGGGACCGTACGCTCTGGAGCACTTCGGCCGAAGCCCAGGAGAGCGATGGGCAGGTGATCCGCAATGAGGCCGGTGAGCCGGTGCGTAGCCCCGACGGTGCTGTGCGTACGGACTTTCAGCGGGAGGTGGCCAGTGCGGCAGTGAGCCACGCTTTTGACCGGGCCACGCTCTATGCCCGCGGGGGCGTCGATACGCGCGACTTCAACGCGTTCCAGTTTTACAGCGGCCTGCCCAGCGACACGGCGCGGGAGGCCACCACCACCCTCTGGGCGCAGACGCGCCTCAGCGCCGCGCCCGCCGCCCCCACGCAGTGGACGCTGCAGCTACACGCCCGGCAGCACGACGACACCTACATCTACAACCCGCAGACGCCCGCGAACGAACACACGAGCCGCCGGCTGGAGGCACAGGCCCACGCCTCACGCGCGCTCTCCTCGCAGCTGCGCCTCACCGGCGGTGTGTCGGGTACCGTGCGGGGCATTGACAGCAACAACATGGGCCGCCATCAGGACGCTTCCGGCGGGGCGTTCCTGACCACGCGCTACCAGCCCACCGCCCGCCTCACGCTCAACGCCAGCGGCCGCGTCGATGCCGACCCGGGCTATGGGGTCGAAGCGACCCCGCAGGTGGGAATCGCCTACAACCGCAAGGCGCTGACGCTGCGGGGCGGTATCAGTCGGGCCGTCCGGGCGCCCACCTACATCGAGCGCTACTTCAACACCGAGCTGGATTCGCCTCGCGGGCGTGACCTCGGCAACCCGGACCTCCGGGCCGAGCGCGCCTGGGCGTACGAAGCCGGCGTGGACGTCTACCCCGGCCCCGGCCTCTCCCTGCATGCCACCGCCTTTCAGCGCGACACCCGAGACCTGATCGACTTTGCGCAGCTCACGCCTGCTGACACGGTCTTTCTCGCACGCAACCTGCTACAGGTGCAGACGCGCGGCGTGGAGGTGGAGGCGGAAGGCAACCGCGTCGTCGGACCCGTGCAGCTCCGCGCCACGGCATCGTACACCTACCTCGATGCCTCCCTCGGCGATGTGGAGGACGGCGTGACCTTCAAGTACGCGCTCACCAACGCGCGCCATCTCGTGCAGAGCAACCTCATGATGAGGCTCGCGTCGGTCCAGCTGGGCGTGCAGGGCCTGTGGAAGGACCCGCTCGATGGTGATCCGTACGGCGTGGTAGATCTACGCGGCGCCTATCGCCTCCCCTTTGCCGACCGGGCGCTACAGCTCTCAGCCGAAGTGCGCAACGTGTTTGACGTCTCCTACAGCGAAATCTTCGCCGCCCCCATGCCCGAGCGGTGGTGGCTCATCGGTGCGCAGTGGCGGTTCTGAGATCCGGTGCCGTATACGCTCACACCGCAATTGTATCACACCGCAATTGTAACCGTCGCCCTGTAGAGCTACACGCGTCCACACAGGGAGCCCTTTACGCTGTTGGCAATTCAATGGC
>LKNB01000078.1 GCA_001564055.1 Rhodothermaceae bacterium Tc-Br11_B2g6_7 | reverse complement strand
ACACCCGGCGAAGCCCGCCGCTATATGGAAAAGATCCGGCAGCTGGTACGCTACCTCGGCATCTGCGATGGCAACATGGAGGAGGGCTCGCTCCGCTGTGATGCTAACGTGTCGGTGCGCCGGCGCGGGTCGCGGGGGCTGGGCACCAAGACGGAAGTCAAGAACCTGAATTCGTTTCGGCACGTGGAGCAGGCCCTGGCCTACGAGATCGACCGGCAGGTGCGCCTCATCGAGTCGCAGGGGACGGTGGTCCAGGAAACGCTGCTGTGGGACGCCGACCGCGGCGAGACCCGCCCCATGCGTTCGAAGGAGGAGGCGCACGACTACCGCTACTTTCCGGACCCAGACCTCGTCCCGGTCGTCATCGACGAGGACCTGCTGGCTGAGGTGCGCGAGAGCCTGCCCGAGATGCCGGAAGCCCGGCGTGCGCGGTTCGTGGACGACTACGGCCTGCCCGTATATGACGCGGCCGTCCTCACCGAAGAACGTGCCCTGGGGGACTATTACGAGGACACGCTGACGGTCCTGTTCAAGCGCACCAAAGGTGGCAACACGCAGGCACAGGCCAAAGCCGTATCCAATATGGTAATGACGGACGTGCTGCGGGTGCTGAAGGAGCAGCAAGGGACGATCGCAGAGTTTCCGGTGGAGCCCAAACGGCTGGCCGATCTGGTCTATTTGCGGCTGAACGACGAGCTCAGCTCCAGCGCAGCCCAGGAGGTGTTTGAGGCGATGCTGACCTCGAAGGAAGATCCCAACGCCATTGCCAAGAAGCAGAACCTGACGCAGGTCATCGATAAGCGGGCGATCGAACCCGTGGTCAACCGCATCCTGCGCGAGAATAAGCCGCAGGTGAAGCAGTACCTCGGCGGCAAGCACGGCCTGCTCGGCTACTTCATCGGGCAGGTGATGCAGCGGTTTCAGGGCGCGCCCGACCCGAAGGTGGTTAAGCAGCTCCTCAAAGACAAGCTCAACGCGAAGCAGCAGGCGGCCTCGTAGCCCCGCGGCCGCCTGCTGCTGTTCTGTATCTCCCCACGTGACCTCATTTGATGTATGTCTCGTTTACCTGACACCAGCCGCCGATGCGTAGCGGTTGGGATGTTGTTGGCGTCCATGCTGCTGCTCTGGGCCGGGTCTTCAGCGGTGCATGCGCAGGACACCGTTCGCAGCTATCTTGAAGGGCAGCTCACCGTAGATCCCGAGATCGACGACTCGGGCACCTATGCCGGATTCGACGTGCTCGTGCTGCAAGACGCCCAGGGCGAGCCGGACACGCTGGGCATTGCGACCACCAACGCCGAAGGACTTTTCGCGCTCGCTGTGGAGGCGCCCCGGCGCGGGCTCTATCCGCTGGTGGTGATGCGTGACGGTCGCATTGTGCTCACGCACGAACTGGTGGTGGCCGATGGCGACTCGGCCCGGCTCACGGCCCAGCTTCCGGCGTCAGCACGAGGTGTGCGCGTGCGCTCACCTGAGAATGCCGCCTGGATGGCGTATCAAAATACGCAGGCGCTCCACAACCAGTCGCTGATCGAATCGCTGCAGGGCGACCTGGACGACGGGGGGCTGGAGCGCGACATGCGGCGCACAGCCTCCATGCTGTGGGACTTGCGCACCAGCTTCCCCGGCACCGTAGGCGCCGAAATTGCGGCGGCCGAGTCGGTCGCGATGCTGGAAGGTTGGGACGATACCCTGGCTGTAGAGCGAGGGCGCGAGATTGAGCCTACAGCCCCCGGCTTCGTGGATGTGGCGCGCGCCATGCGGGGTGCCACGGCCCGGCTGGAGGGGCAAGATGCGGCCATAGCGCTGCTGGATGATCTCATTGCGCGCACCGATGCCCCCGACCGCTCTGCAGCGCTGCATGCCGAGCGCGTGCGGGCCCGGGTCGACAGCCTGCAGCGCGACGAAGCCCTCGCCGCTGTGGAGTCCCTCAAAGCGGCGCACCCAGATAGCCGCTGGGCCGAGTGGGCCGACCGCACCCTCTATCAGCTCGACAACCTGACGCCGGGCGCGTCGGCGCCGGATGGTACACTGCAGACCCTCGCTGGGGAGGTGCTGGCCATCAGCGACCTGCAGGGATCGCTTGTGCTGCTGGAGTTCTTCGCACCGCAGAGCAGCGTGTACCGTCGCGAAATCCCGCTGCGGACGGCCCTTTACGACGCGGCAGAGGCGGCAGGCCATGCCTTCGAGATCGTCTCTATCTCCCTCGAGCCAGACGAGGTGCTGAATGCCACCGTGTTTGAGGAGTTCGACCTCGGGGGTGTGCTGGCCGTGGCGCCGGAGGGCATCGACGATCCGCTGGCGGCAGCCTACAACGTGACGTCGGTGCCCACCCGGTACCTCATTGCACCTGACGGTACGATTGTCGATGTTTATTACGACGGTGCCATGCTGGCCGTGCAGGAGGCGGTGGCCCAGCGCCTCGAGCTGGAATCCCTCAATCCCGCCGAAGAGCTGGAAGCCGACACCGATCCGGAAGCCCCCAGCAGCGACCGTCCGTAGAGCAGCAGGCTTCCTGCAGGGCTCCATTCACTAACCGCTCGTCTCACCAGGTCCCCACGTTTCATGAGCACCATTGACTACATTAAGAACTTCATAAAAGATAAAGACGTGGCGTCCATCACGCCGTCGTCCCCCTTTCTCGTCAAGCGGGTATGCCAGAAGGTAGACTTCTCGGAGCCGCGCATCATCGTGGAGTACGGTCCAGGGACAGGCGTCTTTACGGAGTACCTCCTGAAGCGGCTTAAGCCCGGTTCGAAGCTCATCCTGATCGAGAAAAACGAAGGCTTCGTTGAGATTCTGCGGGACACGTTGGGCCAGGACCCCCGCGTGATGGTGTACGAGGAAGCCGCCGAAAACGTCGCCGACGTGCTCCGCGACGCTGGTGAAACGGAGGCCGATTATGTGCTCTCCGGCATTCCCTTTTCCTTTCTGACGGATGCGGTGCGCACCGAACTGATTGAGCAGACCCGCGACATCCTCGGCCCCGACGGCCGCTTTCTGGTCTATCAAAACTACAACCACATGGAAAAGCCCCTGCGGCAGCACTTCGACCATGTGACGAAGGAGTACGAACTGTTCAATATTCCCCCGATGTACGCCTATGAGGCGATGATGACGTAGCCTGCCCACGCCGTGGCGCGGGTGCAAAGGCCGTGTAGCACCGCTCTTTACTTTCCCCTTTGACAACCTCCTTTTTGCCTGATGCTGATTGCCGGAAACTGGAAAATGAACACCGATCTCCCCAAAGCACGCGCCCTTGCCGCAGGCGTGCGGAAAGCCGCTGAGACGGCGGGTGACGTGGAGGTGCTGGTATGCCCGCCGTTCGTCAGCTTGGACGCCGTGTGCCAGGTGATGCGGGGTTCGGCAGTGCAGGTGGGGGGGCAGACGCTCTACCCTGAGGATTCCGGCGCCTTTACCGGCGAAGTGTCGGCACCCATGCTACGCTCGGTGGGCTGCTCACACGTGATTGTTGGGCACTCGGAGCGGCGTCAGCTCTTTGGTGAGACGGACGAGGAGGTGAACGCCCGCCTCGTGCAGGCGCACCTGCACGGCCTCGTACCGATTCTTTGCGTCGGGGAAACGCTGCAGGAGCGGAACGCAGGCCATCAGCAGACGGTGGTGAAAGAGCAACTGGCGGCAGCACTGGCCGGTGTGGACATTGCAGAGGCAGCCGATCTTTTAGTCGCTTACGAGCCGGTCTGGGCCATTGGCACAGGAGAGACGGCCTCGCCGGAGCAGGCGCAGGCCATGCATGCCTTCATCCGCTCCTGGCTAAACGACCGCTTTGGCGAAACGGTGGGCGTCGACATCGCCATTTTGTACGGCGGCAGCATGAAGCCGCACAATGCGGATGAGCTGCTCTCGCAAGATGATGTAGATGGCGGCCTCATCGGCGGCGCCAGCCTCAAAGCTTCAGACTTCGGCGCCATCATCAACGTAGCCACCGGCTACACCGCGTAGCGCCCGAGGCCATCCAGGCCCGGGGGCCGAGGCCTCACGCATCAGATGTGGACGACGACGAAGAGGACGCGCTGCTATCCTTCGAGGTCGACGTGCTGCCGCTTTCGGTGGTCGTGCTGCTGTTGGCGCTGTCGCTACCACCGGCGTCACTCGACCCATTTTCGCCGGCCGAGGCCGGGGAGGCTCCATTAGAGCCACTGCGCTCGTAATCGGTGATGTAGAAGCCGCTGCCTTTGAAGATGATACCGGTATTACCCGTGATCACGCGCTTGACCGACTGGCCCGTAGTGGGGCAGGTCTCCAGCGGGTCTTCGGTGATGCGCTGTTGAATCTCGAAGGAGGTGCCGTCTTCTCGGCGGTATACGTAGGTGGGCATAACGAAGTAGGGTGCGGAGGAAAGAGTAAGGTACAAACGGCGGATCCACGGCCGCGCATGAAGCGCAGCGGCACAAAAAATGTTCCACCCGCCCGTTGTGCCAGAGCGTCGGTAGCGGGGCGGGCTGGTGGACTACCGTTGATCAGTCGGTGACGGGAAGCAGGGAGGGGGCGCCCTGGATGGCGGAATGGACCAGGTCGGCAAGGGCCGGGCGCACCGCGACGTGGCCTCGGCTCTCGCGTGTGGGGTACACTCGGTTGCTGAGCAGCAGCACAAAGAGTGCTTCATCCGGATCTACCCAGAGCGAGGTGCCGGTAAATCCGGTGTGCCCGAAACTCCGTGGCCCGAAGTGCTGCCCGGCGCTGGAGTACCCTTCGGCGCTCCGTGTATCCCACCCGAGCGCACGGGAGTGTGCGTCCGGCGCTGTGGCTGTGGTAAAGGTTGCGAGGGTCTCCGGCTGCAGAAATGCGTCGTTGTGAATGCGGCCTTCGTTCACCAGCATGTAGCCAAAGCGTGCCAGGTCACGGGCGGTAGAGAAAACCCCCGCATGGCCCGCCACGCCGCCCATGGCCCAGGCGTTTTCGTCATGCACTTCCCCCTGTATCAAGCGCTGCCGGAAGTCCAGGTCGTGCTCTGTAGGCGCGGTATTACGGTCGGTATGGCCGCGGCCGCGGTAGCCCGTGTCGTGCATACCCAAGGGCTCGAAGATCTCAGCGTCTGCATAGGCGTCGAGCGGCTGCCCGGTCACGGTTTCGATGACAGCGCCAAGTACAATGAAGCCCAGATCGCTGTACTGATAGGCGGCGCCGGGCGCCTGCACGAGCGGTTCTTGGTAGATGGCCTCCAGCATCGCATCGCGGGTACGCACGCCTTCCTCAAAGTACGGGCGGTGGGCCGGGAGTCCGCTCGTGTGCGTCAGCAGGTGCCGAAGCGTGATCTCGTCCTTGCCGGCCCGGGCAAAGTCGGGCAAGTAGGTAGCCACGGGGTCGTCCAGCCCGATCATCTCTTGCTCGTACAACTGCATCAGGGCGGTGGTGGTGACGATGACCTTGGTGAGCGAGGCAATATCGTACGGGGTGGTGTGCCGCACGGACTGTTCGGCATCGTAGCTGAGGTGGCCGTACGCATCCAGCTTGACGAGGGCGCTTCCCCGGCCTACGGCGACGGCCGCACCGGGGAACGCCTCATCTCGTATGGCCCGATGCATCAGCGAGTCGACCCGCTGGAGCGCCCGGGTTCGCATGCCGGCTTCTTCCGGGATGCTGGGGCGGGGATGCAGTTGCGGACGGTACAGTCCTTCGCCACGGGAGGCGTGGTCGGGGATAGACACGGGAAGGGTGCCCCGGATGGCTGCCTCCCCCGTCAGGGCCTGCGCAGCCGCCTGTTCTGAGGCAGCGCTCCCGCTGTAGGTGAGCAGGTAGGCGGCGGGCCGGGCGTCCAGGCCGCGGATGAGATAGGGCGACCCCATCGACAGCAGAATCACCGGCGTCCCGGCACCGATCACCTCCCCAGCGAAGCTACGCAATGCACGTGGCAGTCCCGCGCCCCGCACATCCGGCTGGGCCGCGACGTACGTGGGCAAGACGACTACATCGGCCTGCCGGGCTGCGCGGAGGGCCCGGGCGCGGTCGGGATCACTGGAGCGGTCGTCAACCAAAAAGTGCCGCACCCGAGCGCCCGGCGCCGCCGACCGGAGCGCCGAGGCAAACGAGCGTCCGGTGCTGGCGTTGGTGCCGTCGTTTAGCGTGATCGACACGATGGTGCCTGCTTCGCGATCGAGCGGAATGAGATCGGCGTCGTCGTGCAGCAGCGTCACGCCGTCCCGAGCCACCGTGTGGCTTGCGGCCCGATGCGCCTGCGTGCCCACCCGCTGCCGCGCCGCCTGCAGGTCAACGGTGCGGCCCTCATGCAGCCCCATGGCCTCTTTCGCCGTGAGGACGCGCCGCACGGAGCCATCGATGCGGTCCTCCGACAGGCGGCCGCTCGCTACCGCCTGTAGCACGCCGGCGCGGGCAGCCCAGGCGTCATCCGGCATCAGCAAAATATCAGCCCCGGCCTCGAGTGCCCGCACAGCCGCCTCGCCCGCGCCAAAGTGCTGTCGGATGGCCTCCATGCGGAGCGCATCCGTGACAATCAGGCCGTCAAAGCCCATTTCTTCCCGTAGCAACTCGGTGAGGATGGTAGAGGAGAGCGTGGCAGGCAGCCGGGGATCCGACGCCAGTCGGGGGAACGCAATATGGGCCGTCATCAGCGCCGGAATGTCGGCATCAATCAGGGCCTGAAATGGTGGCAGTTCCACAGCATCAAGGCGCGCCCGGTCGTGGGTGATGACGGGCAGCGCCAGGTGCGAGTCCACTTCGGTATCGCCGTGCCCGGGGAAGTGCTTGCCCGTGGCCCATGCTCCGGCATCGGATACGCCGCGCGCGAACGCCCGGGCCATCGCCGTTACCGTCGCCACGTCTTCGCCGAAGGCCCGCGTATTGATGACCGGGTTGTCGGGGTTGTTGTTGACATCCGCCACGGGGGCAAACACGAGGTGCGTCCCAAGCGCCCGGGCCTCGGTGGCCGTTACGAAGCCCTTGGTGTAGGCGTGGGTGGTGTCGCCGGAGGCGCCTACGGCCATCGCCCGCGGAAACATCGTGGAGCGCCGCACGCGCATCGCCGCGCCCCACTCCATGTCCTGCCCGATGAGGAGGGGCACGGACGCCCGCGCTTGCAGATCGTTGATGAGGGCGGCCTGGCTAAGGGGATCACTGCTGGAAAAGATAAAGCCGCCGATCTCAAAATCCGCAGCCAGCCGCTCCATGGCGGCGTAGGACGGGTCGTCCATCCCGGCATAATGCCCCCCCATCCACTCCATGAACAACTGCGCCACCTTTTGCTCCAGGGTGAGGGTCGCCAGCGTGCGGTCCGTCCACGAAAGCTCCGTGGTTGACGAGGGCTCCGAGGCAGGGTCTGGCTCCGCAGGGGGATCACCAGCCTCCGGCGTGGCCACGGCTATCGCGGGTGGGTCGTTGGGCGGTTCATGCGGGGTAGACCACAGATAAGCGGCAGTAGCGGTAGCTCCCAGCAGAAGCAGGAGCACAAGGGTAAAGCGGATGCGCATACGAACCGAAGGTACGGAATGAGCGGGGAAAGTCGGCGATGGTATACGCTACCAGTGCACAGCGGTCGCCGCAGTTGATGTACTGCACACCCGTAACTTGGAAATTCGTTCGGCAGGGCGCAGAGACTATCGTGCAGGTCCTCACCGGTCGTGTTAACTGCAGGGGGCCGATACACCAATCCTTCGAGAATCAAATCGCCGGGTGCGCGTATAACGTATGCTATATCGCCTGGAAGTGCAGGTGTCCTTTTGCCTATTTGCCTGGTTTTATGCGTGACTCTCGCTCGTACTATTTTTGGATCGTAGGTATTCTGGCCGCCGTGGCCTTTTTCCTGCTGTTCTTGCCTGACAAGCTGGTTGAGTATCTCTGGTTGGAGAACCTGGGGTACGATTCCATCTTCTGGCGCATGTTGCTGATTCAAAGCGGTCTGTTTGTCGGCATCTTCGCGCTGGTAGCCGCCTACTTTGGGGGCAACTTCTACTTCCTGAACAGACAACTACCCACGATCACCACGGAGTCCGGGGAGGTGGGGGTTGCGAAGGTGGGAGATCTCGTGCTGACGAAGCAACGGCTGGGCATCATTGGGGCCGGTATTGCGGCTTTCTTTGGGTTGCTTTTCGCCACCAGCTTTGCCGTACGGTGGGAGCAGGTGGTGCGGTTTTTCTACGGAGCTCCAAGCGGCTCGGTGGACCCGATTTATGGGGTTGACCTGTCCTTCTATCTGCTCCGCTATCCCTTCCTGGAGTCGTTGCAGGGGGCGATGGTAGGCGTCACGTTTATGGCTCTGTTGGTTGTTGGCACCATGTTTTTCCTTACCGGGCAGGTGGTCGTCCGGGAGGGGCAACTGCGGGTATCGCCGGGTGTAGTGAAGCTGCTGGGCATTAACCTGACGCTCTTCCTCGTCGCGTGGGCCTGGGGCTTCTACCTGGACCGCTTCGGTATGCTCTTCACGGAGAGCGGGGCGGTGTTTGGTGCCGGCTACGTGGATGTCTTCTACCGCATCCCAGCGCTGTGGACTGCGGTGTTTGCCACCTTGGCCCTGGCCGCTCTTGTCGCGTATAACATCTACTCCACCCGCATCCGGTTATTGCTCTACGGCGGTGGACTCTATGTGGCGGTGCTGGTGATTGGACTGGGCTTGATTCCGTTCATTGTGGATCAGGTCCAGCTGCAGCCCAACGAACTGGAACTGGAGCAACCGTTTCTGGAGCATAATGTCAGTATGACGCGCCAGGCCTACGGTATTGACGACGTCCGGGAGCGCGCCTATCCCGCCCGAGCTAACATCACGCGCGCTCAGCTCGATGGCAACGAGGACGTGATTGCAAACATACGCCTCTGGGACCCTGATCTGCTCATCCGTACCTACCGGCAGCTGCAGGAAATCCGCCTGTACTATCAATTTTACAGCATCGACATCGATCGCTACGTGATTGATGGAGAGTACCGTCAGGTGCTCTTGGGTGCACGTGAACTCACGCAGCGGCTCCCCGACCGGACGGACACCTGGATCAACCGCCACTTGCAGTTTACGCACGGTTATGGGGTGGCCATGAACTTTGCCACGGATATTGACGAAGAAGGTAATCCGGAGATCTTCCTGCGGGACCTCCCGCCGCAGACGGACACCGACCTGGAGATCGACCAAATGGCCATCTATTATGGTCTGCGGACGCCAACCTACCGGATCGTCAATACCACCATTGAGGAGCTTCATTACCCGGCCAGCGACGGCAACGTGCGGCACCATTACTCCGGTCAGGGGGGCGTGCAGATCGACTCGTACTGGAAACGGGCGCTGTTTGCCTGGAATTTCTCCGACTTCAACATCCTGCTCACGGAGTACATCACAGACCAGAGCCGGATTCAGTTTAATAACAGCATTCAGGAGCGCGTGCGCAACATCCTGCCCCGCGACTTCCTGAGCCTGGATGGTGATCCGTACGTTGTGGTCAACGACGGGCGCCTCTTTTACGTTCAGGATGCCTTTACCACAGGGCGTACGTATCCGTACTCCGAAACCTCAGCCAACGGTCGCCTCAACTACATCCGCGATGCTGTGAAGGTCGTCATTGATGCCTACGAAGGCTCGGTCGACTTTTACATGGTGGATGAGGAGGATCCGATCCTACAGTCGTATGCTGCCGCGTTCCCAGGCGTGTTTCAGTCCCTCGAAGATATGCCTGGCGGGCTGCGAGACCATCTCCGCTATCCACAGGACCTCTTTAACGTCCAGGTTGAAAAGTACCAGCGCTACCACATGACGGACGTGCGCAACTTCTACAACAACGAGGACCTCTGGACGCGTCCCCGCGAGAGCTACGATGGACGACAGCAGACGATGCAGCCCTACTACATGCTGATGCGCCTGCCCGACGCTGAGGACCTCAACTTCTTCTTGATGACGCCGATGACACCGGACGGTCGAGAAAATATGATTGGGTGGCTGGCGGCAAACAGCGATTATCCGAATTACGGCGAGTTGGTCGTGTACAACCTGCCGCGCGAACGCCTGATCTTCGGTCCCAACCAAATCGAGTCGCGTATTGACCAGGATACGGAGATCTCACGTCAGGTCACGCTGTGGGATCAGCGGGGCTCGCGCGTGGTCCGGGGCAATCTGCTCGTCGTACCGATTGAGGAATCCTTCCTTTACGTAGAGCCCCTGTATCTCATTGCGGATAACATCGAGATCCCTCAGTTGCGTCGCGTTATCGTGTCGGACGGTAGCCGCGTCGTGATGGAGCCCACCCTCGAAGCCGGGCTGCAGCGCCTGTATGGCGACCCGATCATTGCATCGGCACCCGCCCTCCTGCCTGCGCTGGACGGTGCGGCGCCGGCGGCTGGCGCACAATCGGAGCGCATGCGTGAAGCGCGCGACCTCTTCCAGCAGGTAGAGGAAGCCCTACGCGATGGCGACTTCTCGGCCTTTGGCTCGCGCTTCAGTGAGCTGGCGGAGCTACTCGGCGAGCCTGAGATCGAGCCCGAACCGGATGATATCCCGGTTGAGCCGACGGGCGGCAACGGTGCGCCCCCGGATGCCCCATCGCCGGATGATGACGTCTCGACCGATGAAGCAGACGCTGGCCCGGTGCTTGACGGCGAAGCCGAAGCCGTCGACATCGACGCGCTGCTCAATGCACAGGACGAGCGATAGCGCCACGCCACACACCAAACACGTTAAAAGCCGCAGGCCGTCCGGAAACGCGACGACCTGCGGCTTTTGTGTTTGGGGATCCCCGATAGCTCCTGGCAGGCGCTTGCTTTCCGAGACAACACCCGCATGAAGGGGCGCGGCGATTCTGGCCAGAGGCCAGAGATCAAGCGAGCGCGCTCTCGCGGTTGGAATCGCGGACGAATAGGCAGGAGGACCCGGTTACCGTAACCAACTTCTGCATATGCTTCCGCTCAGGGTTGGGGCGAAGGCCAAAGATGCTGAGGTCGGCCCGGGGCGCCTGGTGTATTGCCTCGCCGAAGCTACAATTCAGCACCTCCGCCGTCGTGGCTGAGGGCAGTCGGGCGTCCTCAATGAGCTGCTCCAGATAGCTATGGGCGGCCGGGAGCGCCTCCTCGTCCGTGCACGCCATCATCAGACGAATAGGGCCATGCCAGTTGCAGTAGATCTGATAGGCGAGGAGAATGGAGAGGTCGAGGTTGGCCAGCCGGAGGCCCAGTTCCCACTCCGGGTGCTGCTCCCGCACCCACACGTTCAGGCGGCGCTCGTGCCCGAGCCCGGCCTCAGGATGTTCGAACAGCAGCGCCGTCCCCATATGGTGATCCGACGCGATATCCGGAAAGCGCGCCACCAGATCGTCGCTGTAGTGATGGGCAAAGCCAAAGAGAATGTTAGGCGGGAAATGCCCACCCCACATGATCTGCACGCTTTGCTCAATGCCTTTAGCAAACGAGGGCGCCTCTATCGATACCGATGAAGCGTTGAGGCCCAGGTCGCGAAATTCCCGGGCTACCTCGCGCAGGGTATCAAGCCGCGGGGTGTCGACCCAGGGCGCATCGGCTCTGCGGTGGATGTGCTTGCCGTTTTGTTCGGTCGTCTCGATGCCGAGCAGCTTCAGAGAGCCCTTCGGCTGCGCCAGGACCCGGAGAAACCGAAAGACCCCATCCACCTGACTGCGGGAGGTTACCGGTACGAGAAGGTCGGGCTTCCAGGCGCGCTCGTTGGGTTCATCCGGCGACCGGTCGATGCGTTTCACCGCCCAGTCTGCGAGCGACACGAAAATGCTACTCCGCACCGTTTCCCACGGGTTCACCAGCTCGCGCTGCGAGAGGTACACGTAGGTGGCCAGCACCACGCCCAGAGCGATCAGTCCGAAGGTGGCACTGATGACAAAAATGGCGACGAGGCAGCCGACCGCGCCCACTGCAGGTACCCAGAGCGATATCCGAAAGCGAGGACGAAACGACGGCATATCAAGCGCCTGCTCAATCAGCACCACAAGGTTGATGGAGAGGTACGTGAGGAGGAAGAACATCGTGATGAGCATGGCCACCCGGTTCAGGCTGCCCAGCAGGAGGGCTGCGGCCACGAGGCCACCATTGATGAGCGTTGCATTGCGCGGCATGTCATCGGCGGTGGTTTTGCCGATAAACTCGCAGCCCGGTAGCACGCCTCGCTGCCCAAGGGCTTGCAACGTGTACGGGGCCGCGACCAGCGTGCTCAGCGTAGCCGTAAAGGTAGAGGCCAGGATGCCAGCCATCACAATCTCGGGGACCGCCGCGCGCTCAATCACGATGTAGACATTATCCACCAGTTCCTGGGGGGTCGCGACGAGGCTGTACCAGACGGCCAGCACGAGGTACACGGCGAGCGCCGTGCCCACCGCCGCCAGCGTCCCGCGGGGAATGCTGCGGCGCGGGTTTTCGAGCGCGCCCGACATGCTCGCCCCCACCATGATGCCCGTGCCGGCGGGAAAAAACACCGCAAACAGCGTCCAGAAGCCCCCTGCCTCAAAAGAGCCCCAGAGCGTAGGCTGCTGCAGTTCGGTGGCGCCCCCCAGCGTGGTGAGGCCCAGCAAAATAGAGCCCAGCGACGCCAGAATGACCAGCATCACGATACCCTGCAGCCGGAACGCCAGGCGCGTGGAGATAAAGGCCGTTCCAAAGCCAATTGCGAAGATCCCGTAGACGACCAGGAGCTGCGGGTGCGAGGGGAAGAGGTAGAGCCACATCTCGCTGAACCCGTAGATATACAGCGCCGCTGAGAGTGCCTGCCCCACGTAAAGCGGAAGTCCAATGCTGCCGCCCGTTTCCAGCCCCATGGAGCGGCTGATGATGGAAAACACGCCACCGGGGCCCACGCGCGTGTT
>LKNB01000077.1 GCA_001564055.1 Rhodothermaceae bacterium Tc-Br11_B2g6_7 | reverse complement strand
TCTCCTCCAGCAACACGCAGCGCCCTCGATGCGCCGTGTATGGCATCGAACGTACCCGCCCGCTCACCCCCTGCTGCCTCATGGCTACCCCATCGCCGTTCCTTCGCCTACCCTCCTGGATCGCGGGACTCGTGCTCCTGAGCCTGCTTGCTGCGTGTGACCCGGTAGCGCCCGAACCACCCGCCGAGACCCTCCGCACCCTCGCGTTCTTTCCTTCGGATGTAGAGCAGGTCGTGCAATTGAATGTCCGCCAGATGCAAGAGGATGGCGTGCTGACCATTGCCACGGACGATGGGATAGAGCTGCGGATGTTTGATCAGACGATCGTCTCCCCACCGCAATTAGGAGAAGGATCGGACGGTGCGTCGTTTTTGGAGGCGGCCGGCATTGACCTCGATCAGGACCTCCACACCCTCACCATCGCGTCGTCCGTGATGGGCTTCTCGCGGGCACCGCTCGTGGTGGTACACCTGAACATGAACCGTGAGCAGTTGACGGAGGCCCTGCTGGCAGAGGGCGCTACCCTATCCGACGATCTCGCGACGGACGAGGTACCGGTATTTGCGCTCTCGGAGGAGAACCTCGGTCGGCCGCATCTGGCGCTGCTGGATGCATCACATCTCCTATTGGGAGAGGGCGCGGATGTCGCCCAGGCGCTATCGGCTGAGGAACAGTTTACGCCGTCGCCGGGCGAGCGCGCACTGCTGGGCCACGCGGCCACCGGGCGCTCGGCGTGGACGGTGGCCTTTCGCCTCCCTACCGCGGAAGACGCGAACGCGCAGGCTACCACTACAACGAGGAACACGCAAGACGAGGAGCCACTGGCGGAACGGCTGCGCGAGCTGCAACAGCTCACCTCGGTCATCCAGCAAGCGGGAATGGGCCTGCGCCTGACCGACGATACGATGCAGGCCCAACTGACGCTTGCGGCCGGGGACGATGCGGCGGATGTGCGGCGCGTGCTGCGCGGGGTAGTCTCCGCCGCACAGTCCAGCAACGACCTCTCCGCCGACCAGCGCGAGCTGCTGGAGCGCCTTAGCATCACCGATCAGGGCCGCTTCGTGCTCGTGGCGTTCGACGGCTCCCCTGCTGTGCTGCGGGAACTGCTGGATGGCCTGTAGCGGATACCGCGCACGGTTGTGGTCGGAACGGCCGTTCTGCACGGCGGCGGACGCACCAGCACAGGGCACCTGATGGATGATGTGGTCAAGGGCGATTCGATTGCTGGGCCTCAGAATCTGGATGATGATGCCTGCAACAGATACACCAGTTCGGTAGGGCAACATGCGGGGCATGGCCTATGCTGGATTGGTTGGGGCGACGTTTTATACAAGCGTCTCCACCTATCGACTCCTCCCGTCGGGCTATGCCTCGCTACAAAAACAAATACCGCAACGACACGATTCGCCTCCGGGGCTACGATTACGGGTCGGCCGGCCTGTACTTCGTGACGATCTGCACCGCGGACCGGCGCTGGTTTTTTGGCGAGGTCCGGCGTGGCATCATGGGGCTGTCTGGCATCGGGGCGATGGCCCATCGGTACTGGAATGAAATCCCCGACCATTTTGATCATGCGGCGGTGGATGCCTTCATCGTCATGCCTGACCATGTGCATGGTATCCTGGTGTTGCGGGGGCGGGGGGCTGGGGATGACCTTGGGGATGGGGATGCCGTGGTGGGGACTGCTGGGTCTGTGGGGCCTATTGGGTCTGTGGGGCCTGTTGTGGGGACGTTTCATGAAACGTCCCTACGGCAATCACAACACCCACCCACCCATTCCCCATCCCCATCACAACACCCATCCACCCATTCCCTATCCCCATCACAACACCCCTCCCCGCGGCAAAAACCAAACACAAAACACCACCCGCCTCCCGATGCCCCCAACCCAACCATGTCCACCATTTCCCCCGACCCGGGGTCGTTGGGTGTGATCATCCGCCTGTACAAGGGGGCCGTCACGCGGTGGGCCCGGCGCCATGGGCATCTGGATTTTGGATGGCAATCACGGTTCTACGACCACATCATCCGTGATGAACGAGCGCTACACCACATCCGGCGATACATTGCCCACAACCCGATGCACTGGGCGAAGGAAACGCCCCCGCCCACAAATCCCACCCACCCTTCACACGATCCGGTGGAGCATGTGGCGGTAGGCGCTGTACCTTGGGGTACGCAGATCAACCCACCAAGCCGTTTGCCTGTGGCTACCTCCGCTGCCCCTATCGCTGCCGATACGTTTGTCGACGCTGCGCCCGAGGAAGCGCTACACGCCGTGTTTGGCTTCGATCGATTCCGCCCTCATCAGCAGGACATTATTGACCAGGTGGTGGCCGGGCAACATGCGCTGGTGGTAATGCCCACGGGCGGGGGCAAATCGCTGTGCTATCAGCTGCCGGCCTTGCTCCGCGAAGGCGTGGGCGTGGTCGTCTCTCCATTGATCGCGCTGATGCAGGACCAGGTCGATGCCCTCCGTCAGCTTGGCGTGCGGGCGGCCTTTCTGAACTCCAGCCTCGACGCCGAGCAGCGCCGCACGGTGCGCGACGACGTGCGCAACGGCACCCTCGACCTGTTGTACGTCGCGCCCGAGCGCGTCACCGCACCCTCGTTTCAGCGGCTGCTCCAGCAGATCAGCCCTGCCCTGTTTGCGATCGATGAGGTGCACTGCATGTCGCAGTGGGGGCATGACTTCCGGCCCGATTACCTGCAGATGGCCCACCTGCGCACGCTCTTTCCCGACGTGCCGTTTGTGGCGGCCACGGCCACAGCCGATACCGAGACCCAGCACGACCTCCTGCGCCTCCTACAGTTCGATGACGAACACCTGTTCGTCACCGGCTTCGACCGGCCCAACATCCGCTACACCGTCACCCGCAAGCACAAGGGCAAGCAGCAGCTGCTACAGTTCATCCGGCAGCACCACACGGGCGACGCAGGCATTGTGTATTGCCGGACGCGCAAAAAGGTAGACGCCACCGCCGCCATGCTGTCGGATAATGGCATCGCGGCCGTACCGTACCATGCCGGCCTTTCTGACGAGGCGCGCCATACGCACCAGGCGCGGTTTCTTCGGGAAGACGGCCTGGTGGTGGTGGCCACCGTAGCGTTTGGCATGGGCATCGACAAGCCGGACGTGCGTTTTGTGGCGCACCTGGACCTCCCGAAGAGCCTGGAGGCGTACTATCAGGAGACGGGCCGCGCCGGTCGGGATGGGCAGCCGGCCAACGCGTGGATGGCCTATCGCTATGGCGATGTGGTGCAGATGCGCCGCCTGATGGCCCGGGACCAGGCCCCGGCCACGGAGGCAGCGGAGGCCCACCAGTGGAAGCAGCACCATAAGCTGAATGCCCTCCTCGGCTACTGCGAATCCACCGCCTGCCGCCGCAAGGTCCTGCTGTCTTATTTTGGCGACCCGGCCGCACCAGAGGCCTGTGGCAACTGCGACACGTGCCTCCATCCCGTAGAAACCTGGGACGGCACGGTGGCGGCCCAGAAGGTGCTCTCGTGTGTGGCGCGCACAGGCCAGCGCTTCGGGGCCGGGCACGTAACGGATGTGCTGCTGGGGCGCGACACGGAGAAAATCCGCCGCTACGGGCACGACGCGCTCTCCACCTACAACATCGGCGACGAACTCAACAAGAAGGGCTGGCGGTCTGTCATCCGCCAACTGGTGGCCGCCGAGCTACTGGCCGTGGACATCGGGGGCTACGGGGCGCTCAAGCTTACCGAAGCCTGTGCGCCGGTGCTGAATGGCGCACAATCCGTGGAGCTCCGCAAAGACCGTAAGCACACGGAAAGCACCACTACCGGGCGTAGCTCATCCACCGCCCCCGACCTACCCGACACCCCGGAGGCCCACGCCCTATTTGAGCAGCTCCGCAGCAAACGCACCGCCCTGGCTACCGCGCAGGATGTCCCACCCTACGTCATCTTCCCCGACCGCACGCTCATTGCCATGGTGCGGCAGCGCCCCCGTAGCCGCACGCAGTTCGCCGACCTGCATGGCGTGGGCGCGGTGAAGCTGGAACGCTACGCCGACGAATTTCTCCCGCTGCTGCAGCCGAACCCATAGCCCCTCCACCTGATGGGGTGACGGGGCCAGCGCACAACCTCCTGCACAGACGCAGCCGCACCCCTCCCTTTCCGCGTACCGATGAATCACCGCCGGATGCGATTGGTCTTACATCACCCGTAATCCCCTTATTAGGCTCACTGTTGCCATGCGCTTACAAGGCAAACGCATCGTCGTCCTGCTGGAAGAATCATTCGAAGACCTGGAGTTCTGGGTCCCCACCATGCGGCTTCAGGAAGAAGGCGCTTCGGTAACCATTGCGGCGCCCAAAGCCGGACACACCTACGTGGGCAAGCAGGGCGTCCCGGCTACCAGTGAGGTTGCGGCAGCCGACCTGAGCGCGGATGATTTCGACGGCGTGGTAGTGCCCGGCGGCTGGGCGCCCGACAAATTGCGCCGGTACGACGGCGTGCTCTCTCTTGTCCGCGGCCTGTATGAGCAGGACAAGGTTGTGGCGCAGATCTGTCATGCGGGACTCGTGGGCATCTCCGCGGGCATCATAGATGGTCACCGCGCCACCGGCAGCCTCGGCATCAAAGATGACCTGGTGAATGCCGGAGCGACGTGGGTGGACGAGGCGGCCTTTACCGAGGGGCCACTCGTATGGGGGCGTGTGGTGAAGGACATCCCCGATTTTTGCCGCGAACTGGTGCAGGCGCTGGAGACACAGTAACTTCTGCGCGCTGGTGTGCCTATCTTTGTATGAACCGATGTCTACCCACTGCCTCCGTGCCTTATGCGCCTGTCCCTCCTCTGCGTTGCCGCCCTGCTCTTCCTGACGGGGTGTGAGGCGCCCAACGAATCTACCTGGGGCACCACGGACCTCGCCGCTCCAGTGGATGCTGAAAGCGGCCAGCCCCAACTCCACGCGGGAGGCGACACGCTTCGGCTCAGCTGGGTCACACCCGATAGCGACACCACGCATGCCCTCCGCTACGCGGCCTTTGACGGCGATACGTGGGGCCCGGTGCGTACGGCGGCGGCAGGCGCGGACTGGTTTGTCAACTGGGCCGATGTGCCGTCTGTGCGCACGCTTCCTGACGGACGGAAAGCCGCACACTACCTCGTAAGCAATGGCCCCAACATCTTTGCCTACGATGTGCGCATCACACAAACCGACGCCGCCGGAAACTGGCAGGAGGCCATCACCCCGCACCATGACGGCACGCAGACGGAGCATGGCTTTGTGTCGATGCTACCGTGGCAGGGCAACCTGATGGCGGTATGGCTGGACGGCCGGGAGATGAACCTGGATGCCGACGATGCACACGATCACGGCTCCGGAGCCATGACGCTGCGGGCCGGACTTCTTGACGCGGATGGTACCGTCCATGAGTCCTATCTGATCGACGACCACGTGTGCGAATGCTGCCCCACCAGTGGGGTGGAGACGGAGGATGGCCTTCTCATCGCCTACCGCGACCGGACGGAAGACAATATTCGCAACATCAGTCTGGCACGGTATGATGGGGAGGGGTGGTCAGCCCCGTATACGTTGAACGACGATGGCTGGCGTCTGGACGGCTGCCCGGTGAACGGTCCGGCGCTGGCCTCCGATGGCGATACCGTGGTGGCCTCGTGGTTTACCGCTGCGGATAATGAGCCGCGCGTCTACGCCTCCTTCTCCGACGATGGGGGGCGCACGTTCGGCGATCCGATCGTGATAGATGACGACCGCCCGAACGGGCAGGTCAGCGCCGTGCTGCTCGGCGACGATCGTGCCCTGATCGGGTGGCACGCCCGCACGGACGACGGCGACGCCTACATGGTGCGCCGCGTCACGCCCGCCGCCGCCACCGGCCCGGCCCGCGTGGTGGTGGATGCCATGCCTGCGGTGCGTGCCGGCATCCCGCGCATGGTGCGCACCACCCATGGGGTGTACCTCGCCTGGACCGACCGGCCCACCTCCGATGCTCCCACGCGCGTTCAGCTCGCGCGGGTGGGTGAGGGGTGAGTCGTTGAAGGTACTCTACACATGGATACCAAGGCATTTCGGTCACCAACATGGCAAGCAAAAGCCAATACAGCTATGTCCCGGTGGGAAGCCCCTTTTCTCAAAGCGCCACGTTAACGTCCGTAGCGATTAGCGGGTTGGAAACCAAGCAACACCGATCGCGAAGCGTGTCGTAAAGGCCTGATCAGAGGATGGGCCGTTCGAGAAAGACGAGAACGCAAGGTGCGCCTGACCATCGACAGCAAACTGATCGGCGATAAAATACTGAAAGCCACCACCGGCCTTTGCGCCGAGCGATGTGGACGCGTCACCTATAGGTTGTGAAAGCGCAACCCGCGTGGGACCAGCAAACACGAATGGGAGATAGCGATCCTGACCTGAACGAAACGATAGGCGGAGGGCCACCTCAAGATGAGAGAGGTCTTGCTCCGGCGTCACGCCAGCAAACGAATAGCCCCCGGTAACCCCCAGGCGGTCTGTAAATCCATAGCCTCCTCCTACCATGAAACCAACACCACTCCTACTGGAGCCTTCAGTAAACGCGATGGCATGAGACCCCACGTTAGCGAAAACGTAGGGACCTGTGGCCACTGAAACCGGGTCCTCGTCGGAAGCAGATGAGGCAAATACGGCGGAAGGGGCGGCAAGAACCAAGAGAAAGGCTGTGGCGACTAAGAGGGCGACAGCATGGATATGGGAACCCTCTTTTACAAAGGCGTGCATTGGACCGTGTGGTTAGTTGATAGAAACAGGTTGGTAGGGTTGCTTGGCCAGAACGCCACGGAGTAATCGTTTTACTCGCTGCAGCGACTGGATAAGAGAACAGGGGCCTCATGGCCGCCCCGGAGGTGAGGCGATCTGGATGCGTCCTTCTCCAATGGCCGGCACCGTTACCGGGCTCGCCTCATTATCCGCCCCGTGCGTTATGCGCAGCTCCGCCTCCGCCGCGCCCTCATCCTCCGGGGCAAAGCGCACCGTCACCTCCCGCGTGGCGCCTTCGCCGAGTGAGAAGCTGCCACTCCCGGCCGTAAGCTCGTACGCTGCGCTACCGCTTAGCGTTATCTCACCGCTCAGCGTCCCGTCCCCGACGTTGCGCACCTCGGCCGTCTGCTCTGCGACCTCGCCCACGTCCACCGCGCCAAAGTCGAGGTTCGACACGTCCACGCTGATGCGCGGCTCTGGCTCGTCGGCGGGCGGCGGCTCGCTGGCCGGGTCGTCATCGCCGCAGGCCACAAGGAAGGCAGCGACAAGTAAGGTGGCAAGGAAAGCGCGGAGCGGCGGAAGTTGGTACATGGCAGAGGCTGCGTCAGGGTTAGGGGGCAGAATGAAGCGTTTTGTCTCAGCTGCGAGGTTTACCTCACCCGAGCGATCCGGGCGGTGTCCTGCTGGCCGTCCGGACCCATGAGGCGGACAAGGTAGACGCCCGAGGCGGCTGCGGCGCCGTTCGCGGTCCGGCCATCCCAGCGAAGCTCGTGCACGCCTGGCGCAAGCTCGCCGCTGTGGAGGAGGCCCACCTGCTGGCCGAGCATATTGAAAAGCTCTACCTGAAGCGTCATCGTCTCAGGCACCGCGACCTCAATCGTGACCTCGCCGACCGACGGGTTCGGATAGACCGCGCCGAAGGCCAGCTCGTC
The DNA here is from genome assembly GCA_001564055.1 of Rhodothermaceae bacterium Tc-Br11_B2g6_7. GTDB lineage: Bacteria > Bacteroidota > Rhodothermia > Rhodothermales > Salinibacteraceae > Tc-Br11-B2g6-7. The sequence goes on along the minus strand of LKNB01000077.1, from coordinate 5,288 downwards.
CGGGCGCTCCGCGGCGCCATCGACGAATGCCTGATCGCCGATGAGGAGCTGCAGCAGCAGAATATTCTCCTTGCCATTGCTGCCTCGCGTAAGGTGGCCTTCCTCTATGCGGATGCGGAGCGGCTCGGCGGCGCTGTAGTCCGCAAGGGTATGCCGCGCGCCCGTGGCCGTGTGCACGAGCACGACCTCCTCGCCCTCAAAGGCGCTCAGGCCCTCGGGGTAGAGGTAGGCCGCTTCGCCCTCGGCGATGCCTGTCAGTTGCACGTCAAAGGCCAGTCCATCGCTTTCCTCGGGGGCTGCCTTGAGCAGGCGGCCAAGCGGCGCGTCCAGCGCTTCGGAGCGGGCCGACAGCTGCGCCGCGGCAAAGTGTGCCGGAGGCAGGCGGTGCATGATGGCATCGCCGGCCGTGTGGCCAAGCGTAAGGCGCGCGGCCTCCTGCCGCTCCTCGGTTTCTGCGCTTCGCGTCTGGGTGATAAGCTGTAGCTCCGCGCGCTCAGCCTGCGTGGCGGCGACCAGGTCACCCTTCTCCCCGTCTTCGGTAAAGGCCGGATGCTGGAGGGTTAGCTGCTCCAGGTCACCGTCGTTGAAAAGATAGTACGCCTCGCCGGTACGGGCGCTTTCAAAGCTATTGGTCTCGGCCCACGCGCCATCCCACTGCCAGAGGGCTTCGGTGAGGCCGTCGTTGGCTTCGAGGCCGAGCGTGGCGTTCCAGGCCACCGGCTGATCAAGCGGGTTGGAGAAGATATTCCACCCTTCGTGGAGCGGTACGGTAGTGAAGCCTTCCTCGGTGAGATCCACTGCATCGACGGTCTGATCGACCTCCCACGCGTCGCGGCTTAGGAGCCAGAAGCCTCGGCCGGGCGCAAAGCGAAAGGCGTCGCTGCCATCAAACTCCTCAAGATAGTCCTCAGGGTCGTCGCCTTCAGCGCCGGTCTCGCGGAAGGCGCGCCAGGCCGACCCCGACTCGCCGCTAAGCGTCGCCGCAAGGTCGGCGTCGATCTGCCCGGGGAGGCCGACGAGGCGGTAGCTGGTCTCTACCGACGGATCGCCGAAGGCGCGGATGGTAGAAACGGGGACTTCAGCGGCGACCGTACCTTGACCAATTAGCTCAATTTCTGAGGGGCTATCTATGTTAACTGCATTATGCTCAATGGTAAGTTGCCCGTTGATTACACCCCCCCGAGTGGGAGCAAAATCCACAAGAAGCTCCAGCATATCGCCTGGATTCAGGGTAAAAGTGCCCGCGCCGTCCACCTCGAAGTCTGAAGCACCCGTGCTTGTAACGGTACCTTCGAGCAACGCCTGCCCAGTGTTCTCAAGTGTAAGGATTTTCTCTGCAGAACTCCCTATCTCCACGTCCTCAAAATCCAGCACCATGGAATCCACTATAATCTCCGGAGCTGTCTGCCCACCATCACGGATAGTCCAGTTGAATGTGTCGATGATGCTCTGACGTGCTCCGATGGCATCCTCTGTATACTGACTGCCCCCGGCGTCGAAGCGAATATTCGGCACCAGGTCCCGTTCGCTCCATCCAGACAGCAGGGCATCATAATTGGGCGCATCGATTGTCACACCCTCAAGAAAACCTCTTGCCTCCTCGCCGTGCATCGATTCAAAAGCCTCAACAGACGAGACATCCCAGGCACCGATGTCTTGGTCGAACGAAATTGCCCCAAAAAACATGCCCCCCATGTCTGTAACGCTCGAAACATCCCATGTGGAAACATCGGGATTGACGGATTCAGCGGATTCAAACAAACCACTCATATCTTCAATGTCACTGGTACAGGTAGTGGCAAACTGCATATCATCTGCACCTTCCTCCACCAGTGAATCCAGTCCCGATCGATCGCGCTTGGTATAAACAGTTCCGTTTACCTCTCCACTATTGCCTACGTCCGCATCGGGGCACAGAATCGTGATACCGTTCTCGGCCTCGAAAAACGTGGGAACCGTTGCACCTTCCTCCAACCATTCTATGAGTTCATCGACAACGGCATCACCTTCAGCGGTTTGTTGGGAAGGGTCGTAGGTGTAAATCGCGCCCCGTGCAAACTCCTCAAAAGAAAATACCGTTCGGTTGCTACTACCACTGGTATTCCGCCCGAGAATCGACCAGTCAGCAGGATAGTCCGAACGTATGGCGAAGGCGGAGCCCGCGTTTTGTATCGTCAATTGGTCGTCAACCGTGTACGAGCGCAAAAAGTCGGTAGCTTCCTCCACCCGAAGCCTTCTGTAGGACGAACCACTGCTTCGCCACTCTCCCCCCAACACCGCAGCCGATGAGTAAAACAACGCCACGTTCGTACCCGCGCTTAGCTGAGCATTGACCGTCTGCGGATCTATGCTCGGATAAGTCGCCGCCGTCACCAACGAGGCCTCCGACAGGTCCGACTGCCCCAAGCGACTAAACCGGATGAACGTCACCCCATACCCGTAGCCCAGCAACGTATCGTAAAGCGCGTTCTCCTCCTCGGTCAGGTCCGGCGAACCGTCCGTGTCATCGTAGTTGCTTATCACAAAGGCCGCGTTCCCGGCCGGGACCGTCTTCCCCGGATGTGCCGGCTCGCCCTCCAGCCACTCATACATCAGGTCGTAGATGTTCCTCCCCGTCTGACTCGTCTCCGACGGATCGTAGGTGTAGATTATCCCCTTCCCACCGCTGGGATGCTCGCGGGATAGCGCCGTAGCGTTGCCGCCAGCACCAGTGTTTTCTCCCAAGACCGACCACCCGGCCGGCACCCCCGACCGGATGGCAAACGCGCTACCTGAACTCTGCACTTCGAAGGACAGGTTCGAGCGATACCCCTCCAGGAAGTCCGCCCCGTCTTCCACCTGAAGCCTTCTGTAGGACGAACCACTGCTTCGCCAGTCTCCTCCCAACACCAAACCCGCGTTGTAGAGCAGCCAGACATTTCTGCTGTTCTCAATAAGGTCGTTGATCGTTGCCTGTGTCAGCGTTGGATCTTCCGTTGCAGTGATCAGGCTATATTGCTCCAGATCAGAAAAATCCGCACTGGATGAACTCACAACATCCGGCGTGAGGCCGTAATCCGTAAAAACAGAAAGTATAGTCTCTTCTCGCTCGGTCAGATCAGCACTATCCAGAACAACAACGGCCACGCCTTGGCCATCATTTGCACTTAGACCGTGTGCTTTTTGCCCTGTCACCAACAGGCAAACAACTACGATTGCTGAGAAAACCCCTACCCAAACTTTTCTAAAGTCACCCATGACCGACCAATTTGTATTGTTGAGACCTCCACGGATGAGGTATGCCGCCCTACGGTTCACAGTCCCTACCTCCACCTAAGCGACAGCTACCCCAATACTTGTTTCCACAACTAAATGTAGATTGCCTGCTTATGGAATAGTATAACATTCCACTGTAAGTAGCAAGTAAGCAACAACCCTAAGTCCTGAAAAAGATTGGACAAGCAGCAAATGAAAGTCTACACCTTGGTGTGGTGTGCCACCTTAAAGTTAACCTGTGATGGGGCATTGCCCGCAGAGTCTGCCCATTCTTATTCGCTCATGGGTGGTCGAACGCACCGATTTTTCCCGACTGTGGGCCTGGTCAGGATGTCAATGGTCCTCAGAGGTCAAAGAAAGCTTGTGCAGAAGGCCGACTAAGGGGATATTTTTCAGAGCAAGGAAATACTGACTACGGTAGAACGTGTATACCATCCTGTGGGGACCCATCTCGCCTTCTCGCGCGGCTACACCACGTTAAAACCCCATCAGGAACGCGCCGATACTAATTCATCGAGCGCGCCAGATGCTGAACGTATATAGTGGATTTTCTCACTGACCCATCGTACTGTAAAATACATTTACGCAGCCGATACCGTACATTCTGTCGTGCGACCCGCGGTTTGCGGCGCCTTGTGCGCTCTGCCCGGCCTGCTTGTTCTGCCCACTGCATCCGTGCTCTAATGCCTCGCGCCTTCTCCCTGCTTATTTGCACGCTCCTGTTCTGCCTGACAGGTCCCGCCTCGGCACAGGACACCTTCGACATCGTGCCCTCGACCACGAACCCTACACCGGGCGCGGCGGAGGTGCCGCTGGGGGAGACCATTCTGTTTGAATACAACCAGCCGCTAAACGTCAACACAGAAAACTGGAATGTGGCGTTTGTAGAGCCGCGGGGTCGTATTACCACCACCAACACCCAGCTGTGCGTCGGGCCAGAGCCTTGCGGAGAAGCTGTTGACGATCCCGGGCAGCAGCGCTTTGTCCGCTACGTCGTCAATCACGAGCCGGATACCGACTACACGTGGATTGTGTACACGACGCGCAATACGGAGTTGGAGACGATGGCTACGCCGTTCGTCTTGCGGTACACCACCGCCGCTACGATGGGGCAGCGCAGCATCAGCGGATCGGTAGGAACGCTGGCCGGGCAGGACCAACTGATGAGCGACACCCCACAGGCCACGCAGGAGGTGCTCTGGGGCCTACTGGACGCGCTGGAGCAGCAGGGCATGGGTCAGTTGGAAGCACGAGCCACACCGCAGCGTGCCACCGGGGACCGCCAACGCCCTGACACACGTGCGGCGCAGCCTCCGATGGCAGCCAATACTTCCGGCGATGGCCACACGATCATCTACCTGCTGGAGGACTTCTCGGTGCAGGGCGCCGACTGGCAGATCAAAGGCGCGGATGTCATCACCGGGCGGAGCGGCGCCTACGAAGCTGACTTCCTCCGCGATGGGACCTATTGGCCCCTGGCGGTGCGCTACACCGACCGCGAGCGCCTCGCTATTGAAGGCATCGGCTTTTACGATGCGACCGGCAACCGGATGCCGGACTCCGTACAGGTGGCGGGCGCTTCGCCCGCCGACATCGACCTCCTCATGTTTGACTTTCCGCTGGTTACCGCGCGTACCAACCTGGGGGTGGCCCGCACGTTTGCCGAGCGGCAGCTGGCCGCCCCGGAGCTCAAGCGCGTAGAAGCGCTGCAGGGCTCCCGCACGAGCGGGCAGGCCTACACATGGCGCTACACCTACAGCGCCGCCAGCGACGATGCCTTCACGCAGGTCACCGTCGACCCGTTCGGCGTGCAGGCGACCCCGCCCGCGAGCAGCAGCGCCTTTGCCGCCCGCGACGAAGTGCCGCGCGCATTGGTCGACTCCGATGACGCCCTGCAGGCCACGCTCGATGATGGCGGCCAGGCGTTTATCAACGAGCGCAGCTTCCGCCCGCAGAACCTCACCGTTTCGATAAATGGCAGCGAGCACCTTAACGTGGCGGACGCACCTGCCGGCACCAACTGGCGGGTGCGC
>LKNB01000008.1 GCA_001564055.1 Rhodothermaceae bacterium Tc-Br11_B2g6_7 | reverse complement strand
TGGATTGATGAGAAAACGGGCATTCAGCGGGCCTCGAAAGTGCGCTCCTACAGGGGCCTGCTCGTGCACGCCTTCGGACGGCTCGCCGCCGCGATGCTTCTGCTCGCCCTCAACCCTTGATCCGCATGAGTAGTTCGCTTATAGCCCGCACCAAACGCACAGCCCAGTGGCTCGGTGCGCGCGCTTGGTGCGGCTGCTTTCTGCATGGATAGCAGGGGCGCCCTGCCATCAGTTAGCACGCAGCGCGCTGGGCAGCGATGGCGACGCGATATCGAGGTGCTGCGGAGGATGCGGCGGGAGCCGCAGGCGCTGGCGAGCCTCGCGCGTGGGACCGGCTCGCGGATGCCACGCGCCGAAGTCCCACAGGTTAATGTGCGTCTGGACGGCATAGTGCTGCATCTGGCGGAACTGGCTTGGGTTGTCCTCCAGCAGGGCTTCAAACGCCTTCCCGATTTCGTGCAGCCGCGTTTTGTTGGCCTCCGTAAAGCCAAACTGCCCCACGCTCTCGACGAGCGCCGCGTACCGCCGGTCCCACTCCGTGTACTCTGAAGGGCGGAGCGTGTAGGTATGTTCGTCAAAGGCGCGCGTGGCGGAGCGGTCGATGATGTGCAGGCCGTGGGCCTCCAGGTGCGCGATAGCGCCAATGGGCAAGAAGAAGCGCACGGGGTGACCGCCGGAGGTCGCGGTCAGGCGGGCGTTGCCGCCGGCCGGCACCGTGAGGCCCGGTGCAGGAGCCGGGAGATCGAAATGCATGTTCATGGCCCGGAAGCCCGCATACGCTGACGCCCCGGCTGGTGCTGGATGCCAGTCGAGGTCTTCGGCGTCGGCGAGCACCTCCAGCAGCTCTCGTAGCGTGATGGACTGCCCGGAGGCCAGCTGCACCTGCTCGGCGCGCATCGTCCCGGAGGTGTCCACCGGCAGGTGCTCCGTGGCCCGGAGGGCGCCGTAAAGAGAGGGCACGTAGCCCTGCGAATATGTCTTAAAGGTGGACTCGCGGGAGACAAGGCCAAAGCCCTCGGTGAGCGCCCAGATATAGCCGTCCAGCACATTGCGCGGGTAGACCATCGCGTCGGGCTCGTTCTCCACAAACCGCCGCAGTACGTGGAAGACATTCCCGGGCCCCGTGTGGTAGGCCGAGATGCCCGGAATCTCGCTGCCGAAGGCATTCACGTGGCTGCGCACCATCTTGAAGGCCTGCTCCATTGTGATGAGCGGGTGCAGCTCCTCCCGCACGTCCACGCCGCGCCCGGCTTCTGCCGAGAGGCGGTACTGGTGAATGTTATGGCGGCGGAGCTGAGAGGGCATCATCTGGTACCGTCCGCGGGCGCCGGCAGAGGAGACGAGGTGGTCTTGGTTAAAGGTCTCCACCGTGCTAAGCTCCGTCACCAGCAGGCTCAGGTCCAGCATGCGGGCCAGGCGGATCTCGTACTCGTGGACCAGCGCCTTGCGCTCACGGGCTTCCAGCATTTGGTTGGCGCGCCCCCAGCGCACACTGATGTGCTCGCGCGGGAAGCCGCTCTTCTCCATCGCATCCAGGATGCGACGGGTCTCCTGTCGGCGCTCGCGGTCAATGGCCGGCCAGTCGGCCTCTCCCGATGCGCGATAGGCCGCGCGGGCATCCTCCAGCGTGTGGATCTTCAAGAGCTCGCCTGTGCGGCTGTCCCGAAAGCGCATCGTAAAGTTATCATCCACCCCTTGCCGGGTTACGAACATATCCAGCAGGTCGTGGAAGGCGGTGAGGCGCTTGTCCTGTGTGTGCGCTGTACCGAAAGGCACCGCAGCCGTCGGTTCATGCCGGGCAAAGTACGACTGAAAGCGATGGTGCGGATGCAAGGCGTGGTCGCGCAGGGTAACGTTCGTGAGGGCCGTAGTGGCGGCCACCTCCACGGCTGAGTAGTTTCCTACGTCGAGGGCCGGCAGCACGTAGCGGCTCATGGCTTCGCTGGCCGTCAGGTCGCCGCTGCCCGAAATGGTGAGCCCCAGTCCAACCACAAGGAGCACGGCTACAGTGGCTGTCCAGAGCGCGCGGGGGCGAGAGGAGGAAGAGACAGTAGAGGGCGACATGGGCGTAAACCGAGAGCCTTGAACAAAAAGGAAGAGGTCCTACGAAAGGGCAGGGGTGTGCTGCGTGCGGGCCTGTGCAATCAGATGCGTAAAGAGGGGCTGCATGGCGGCACCCATGCGCTCTGGATGAAATTGTACGCCGAGAATGTGGCCATCGGGATGCTCTATGCCTTCCACCACCCCATCGGGCGCCACGGCTGCTACGCGGTACGGCGGCGCCACCGAGGCTAAGGCCTGCAGGTGGCGCGTGTTGATGCTGTCGACTTCATCGCCGAGCAAGCGCGCCAGGTGAGTCCCCGGCACGCAGCGCAGCGCGTGGGTTGTGGCCCCGCGCTTCTGGCTGTGGGTGGACGCGCCGGTCTGCTGTTGCTCCACATCGGCGTAGATGGTGCCGCCCGCCAGGGCATTGAGCAGTTGCATGCCGTAGCAAATACCGAGGATGGGCTTCCCTGCAGCCAGAAATCGCCGGAGGAGGCCCCGGTCTGCCGTCCGCCGCTCAGGCGCCGTCTCGGCAATGTCGTCGGGGAGCGTGCCCACCAGCCCCTCCGTAATGGCCGGGCCGCCCGTCACAATCAGCCCGTCCAGTTGTCCGGCGAGTGCAGTCATCGGGCCATCGCCTTCTACCATCGGCACGATCCACGGCAGCCCGCCGGCCGCTTCCACGGCCCGCACGTAGGGTAGGGCAAGGCGCTGTTCGCCGTCGTTAAATGACGTGGTAATGCCGATCAGCGGATACACAACAGGAAGGGCCATGAGAAAGAAAAAGCAACGCAGCAGGGGCACTGCTACAGGGTATGAAATCAAACGCAGAAGTCCCAGGACGAAGACACGCAACGGGTGTCAGGGCGCGACTTCGTACGCGCGGATGGGGCGGGGGTCGTTGGGGGCGGTAATGTCGAGGGAGAGCATCAAGTGGTTCGGTTGGCGCAGCACGCCGGTCACATCGGCAAAACCGCCGCGGTCCAACTCATCATGCAGGGTGTTCTTTATGGTGCGTGCGGAAGGGTCGGCATTACTGGTCGATGATCCGTGGATGACCTTCACGCTGCTCCGACCGCGAGCCGCTGCTTCGTCCAGCACGCGGTAGACGATGTCAACAGCTTCATGAACGGTCGTGCCGTGCAGGTCTACCGTCACGGTCATTCCATTATCGTCGATACGGGCGAACGGCATAAGACGGCTCGAAGGATGGGCGGTAAAAAAACAGGACACGTGACCTTTAATCTATGAAGAGCGTTCACCAGATGTTCACCCTTTGGCTCACTTTTTTTGCGCCGTTGCCCACAACTGGCGCTGGAGGTTTTGCTTATGCAAGTGCAGACCCGTTCGTACACCACCGTCACGCGCGGACTCGACCGTGCATGTGTCCCCTTTCGCCTCTGGACGAAGGCCAAGCGCCTGGGCACGTGGGACCCCGCGGAGGTAGACCTCACGAAAGATCGCACCGACTGGCAGGCGCTTTCCCCACAAGAGCAAGACCTGCTGCTGCGGCTCACGGCACAGTTTCAGGGTGGGGAGGAGGCGGTCGCTACCGATCTGCTCCCCTTCCTGCAGGTGGCCGCCGACGAGGGCCGGCTGGAGGATGAACTCTTTCTGACGGCGTACCTCTGGGAAGAAGGCAAGCACGTCGACGCGTTTGATCGCTTTCTGAACGAGGTAGCCACTCGGGAGGTGGACCTTTCGGCGCTCCTCGTGCCCGCGCATCATGCGTTGTTTCAGGCACTGGAGGAGGCCGTCGGGGCGCTGCGGGCCACCCCCACGCCCCGGCATCAGCTGGAGGCGGCGACCACGTACCAGATGGTAGTGGAGGGCGTGCTGGCCGAAACAGGGTATCAGGCCTACTACACCGTGCTGCAGGAGCGGGATATTCTGCCAGGCATGCAGGAGATTGTGCAGGCGATCCAGCGCGACGAGGCCCGCCACGTCGCTTTCGGGTTGTATCACATCGGGTGCCTCTTGGCCGAGGCTCCAGACGAGCGCTGGCCCTGGGTGGAGGAGACCCTGCAGGCGCTGCTGCCGCTGGTGCTGCAGCTGATCGAGCAAACGCTGGCGCCGTTCGGTGAGGACATCCCCTTCGGCATCTCGGAAGATCAGTTTCTGGCCATTGGGATGGGGCAGTTTCAGAAGCGGTACGACCGGTTGCAGCGGCTGCGTGGTCAGTCGCTCCACACCATCCGGTATGGCACGTAGCCGCCCGGTAGGCGGGACCCTTCCGCCCGGGCAGGCGTCGGACGCACCCGCCTGTTTCCCAACCGCCGTTACCGGCCCTCCCTTTATGTCTGACGATCGCTCCGCCCTCATCAGCGAACTCACGCGTGCCTACCGTGCGCCCTCCGTGGAGGCGCCGCCGGCTTCTCGCGAGGCGGCCGAAGCACGCGCCGACGCAGCCCGGGCCGATGCCGCTGCACTGGCGGCCCGCATCGATCACACGGCCCTGAAGCCAGATACCCCGGAGGACACGATTCGCGAGCTCTGCGCGGAGGCCAAGCAGTACGGCTTCGCCTCCGTCTGCGTGAACCCATGCTATGTGTCGCTTGCGGCTGCCCAACTCGCGGCCACGTCAGTCGACGTCTGCACCGTCATCGGCTTTCCGCTGGGCGCTACAGCCACGGCTGTGAAAGCAAACGAAGCCGAGTGGGCCGTGCGCCACGGAGCGGGGGAGGTAGATATGGTGCTCAACATTGGCCTGCTCAAGACCGGGGCCACCGAGGCCGTCGAGGACGACATTCGCACCGTGGTCGACGCAGCCCGCTCCCGGCGCGACGCCCCGACGCGCGCCACGGTGAAGGTCATCCTGGAAACGGCCCTGCTCACCGAGCGCGAGAAAATCATCGCGTGCCTACTGGCCCAGAACGCCGGGGCGGATTTCGTGAAGACCTCGACGGGTTTCTCCAGCGGCGGTGCTACGCTTGAAGACGTTAGCCTGATGCGCCGCGTGGTAGGCGAAACGATGGGGGTGAAGGCCTCCGGCGGGATAGGCCACGCAGAAAAAGCCTATACCATGCTCGCCCACGGCGCCACGCGCATTGGTGCCAGCGGCTCGGTGGCTATCATGGAGGGCGTCGAGAGTGCCAGTAGCTACTGAGACGATAGCGGCGCCCTGCACCCGCTGACTGAATCCTGCTCTTCGGCCTTGCGTAGGGTGGATCGATTATCCCACCGCTCTATACCTGTTTCTTGTTCGCTGAACCCCCGGTGTTTCATGGCTCTTGTTGCACGTATCGTCCCGCTGCTTTGCACGTGCCTGCTGTTGCTAAGCGGCTGCGCCTCCATCGAACGGGTGACGGACGAAGAGGACGAAGCCGACGAGGCGGCCGAGACGGCGCGCGCGTTGGCCGAGGTCGAGACCTTCGACGTCGATCAGTACCCGCTGGAGGCTCCCGAACGCGTGGTTGACGTGACGCACCGCGTACCCGCACAACTGATGGAGGTGCGCGCCGCCGCCGGCGTTGAGCGCACAGTCGATGGGTATCGCGTGCAGATCTTCTCAACTGACGACCGACGCGCTGCCGATGAGGTCTACACCGAAGCGGAGGAGTGGTGGGCGTCAAATCGCGACAGCGACAAGCTGCGCGAGGTCTTTGCTGATGCCGTGCCCGAGGAGCCCCCGGTGCACCTCATCTATCGTCAGCCCCTGTACCGGGTGCGCGTGGGCAACTTCACCTCGCAGGAACAGGCTCGCGAGCTGATGGCGGTGCTCCGAGACAGCTTCTCCGATGCCTTCATCGCCCGCAGTCCGGTAACGGTACGGCAGTGAGGCGGTCGGTTCAGCCCCCGGTTCGCACGTTTACCGGAGCGCATCTTCCAGCGAGGTGGCCGCATCGGTGGAGGCGTCCCGGTACTTCACGATGACAGGCGCGTAGAGCGACAGCCCGTGGTCTGCGGCAAAGTCGGAGTCGACCGACCGCGTGCCGGGCACCACCACTGCGTTCTCGGGAATCTCCAGTACGCCGGCGTCGTCAACCCGAATCTGGCGCTCGTGCACCAGGTCATAGACCGTGGTCGAACTGGTAAGGATTACACCGGGGGCCAGGACGGCCCCGGAGCGTACGAGGCAGCCCTCGTAGATGCCGCAGCCGCCCCCCACAAAGACGTCATCTTCAATGATGACCGGTAGCGCGCCGACGGGCTCCAGCACCCCGCCCACCTGCGCGGCAGCTGAGAGGTGTACGTTCTTGCCAATCTGCGCACAACTCCCCACCAGCGCATGCGAGTCGACCATAGAGCCGGTATCCACGTAGGCCCCGACGTTGATGTACATGGGCGGCATGCAGACGACGCCCGGCGCCACGTAGCTGCCCGACCGGATGGACGAGCCGCCAGGTACGAGGCGCACCTCATGCTTGGCCGTGAGCGTCTTGAGCGGATAGGTGTCCTTATCGAAAAACGGCAGCCGGTCGGCCGACATATCCGTCATCTTGCCGATTTTAAACCCGAGCAAGATACCCTCCTTCACCCATGAATGCACCCGCCAGCTGCCGTCGTCCGACCGCTCCGCGGCACGCACCGAGCCATCGTCCAGGGCGTTGCGTAGGGCGTTGAACGTGGTGCGCACGTCGTGCGGATTCGTATCGTCGTCAGCAAGCAGCGCCTCTACGCGCTCTCGGAGGTCATCAGTAGGCATAAGGAAATCAGACTGGATAGAAGAAAAAGCAGCGGTGGCTGCATGAACAACGTGCGCTCTCGTATGAAACTGATCCTCTGCAGGTTGCCGGTCGAGGGGGTCATTGCACAAACCTCACGGACGCGGCAGCGCGGCCTGTGAAGCCCTCGCAAAAGTTGGCCGGCCGGTGGGCCGTCAGAATCTACCTTGCGTTCGAGAGGTTTCTCCCGTAGCCTTTTACCACAAAGCCTTTTACCACATATCTGTGCCGTCGCTGGCGCCCCTGCTCACCCATCGTTTCTGGTATGACTGTCTTCACCGCTACCCGCTCCTCGCTCCGCAGCTTCCTCGCCGCCACTGCCCTCCTGGCGCTCCTGATGGTTAACGCCTGCCAGTGCGACTCGCCGCCGCCCATCGGACCGGTTGACGACGAGGATAACGCCCATCTCCTGGAAACCCCATCAGCGCTACCGGCCGCCGATGCTGAGGCATTGACCGCGTAGCCTCTCCGAAAAACCGCCGCCAGTAGAGCGGGGCCCGAGGGCCGGTCTGGGCAACCGAAGGCGCCTGTGCTCGTTTGGCACATATACATTGAACATATACACCGGCGTAACGGCATTCTGTGGCCTACATCCCCGACGAAAAGGTTGACGAGATTCGCGCATCGTCGGATATTGCCGACGTGGTGGGCGAGTACGTGCGCCTGAAGCGACAGGGGCAAAACCTGTTTGGCCTGTGCCCCTTTCACAATGAGAAGTCGCCGTCCTTCAGTGTGAACCCGGAGATGGGCATCTTCAAGTGCTTCGGGTGCGGCGAGGGGGGCGATGTGTTTGCGTTTATCTCCAAGATGGAGATGGTCTCGTTTCCAGAGGCTGCGCGCATTCTGGCCGAGCGGGCCGGGATCGAGATTCCGGAATCGGAGGCCGCCCGGGAGCGGGCGAGCGAGACGGATGCCATCTACGAAGCGCTCCGCACGGCCGCGCGGTTCTACTACTTCTGCCTGACGCGGGAAGAGCGCGGGGCGGAGGCGCTCCACTACCTCAAGGATCGCGGCTTCACGGCGGATACCATCAAGCAGTTTGGGCTGGGGTATGCCCCCGACACGTGGGATGCCCTGCTATCCCATGCGGAGGAGAAGCACTTGAGTGGCGAGCAACTGGAGCGAGCGGGCCTCGTGCTGGCGCGCAAGAGCGGGGACGGGTACTACGACCGCTTTCGGGGGCGCGTTATGTTTCCCATCTTCTCCCACATCGGAAAGGTGGTAGGCTTTGGCGGGCGCATCCTGGATGATGAGGTGGACCAGCCCAAGTACATCAACTCGCCCGAAACGGACGTCTACCACAAGAGCCGCGTGCTCTACGGCCTGTACCAGGCCAAGCAAGCCATCCGGGATGCCGAGGAGGTGGTGATGGTGGAAGGGTACACGGATGTGATCGCCCTGCACCAGGCGGGGGTGCAGCACGTGGTAGCCTCCAGCGGGACGTCCCTCACCGAAGGCCAGGTCCAGGTGTTGGATCGCTACGCCCAGCGCATCCTGCTGCTCTATGATGCCGACAGTGCCGGTGTGACGGCTATGCTGCGCGGCATCAACACGATCGTGGAGCAGGGCCTGGCGGCCTATGCGGTGGCGCTGCCCGGCGACGAAGATCCCGACTCCTACGTGCAGCACCACGGCGCCGAGGCTTTCCGGACACTGCTGCGGGAGAAGCGGCAGGACTTTGTAGCGTTCATGGTGTCAGCGGCAGAGGCTGAGGGGCGCATGGACACGCCGGAGGGCGCTGCGCAGACGATGCGTGAGGTGCTGGCCACCATCGCCCGGATGCCGGACCCGCTGCTGCAGGACCGGTACCTGCGCCGCGCCAGCGAGGTGCTGGACGTACCGGAGGGCCGCCTGGAACGTGTGCTCAAGGAGCAGCGCGCCGAGCGGGACGAAGCCGAGGCACGTAAAGCCCGCCGCCGCGCGCCTATGCCCGAGATGCCCCCTGCGTACGATGCGCCTCCACCCGACGACCGCGACCGGGGCGCGCCGGAGCCTGATGAATCCCGTACCCCCACAGCGCAACCGCCCCGCCCGCAAGAAGAGGTGCTGCTTGCACTGATGCTGTATCACAAAACCCGGTTGGTCGAGTTCATCATGGGCCATATGGCTACTGATGAATTCACCGAAGGCCCGGCCCGCACCCTTGTGGAGAAGCTGTTGGAGATGTATGAAGCTGAGGACACCGTCCGCACCGAACCATTTACCAGCGGGGCCCATGGCGAGAAGGTGCGGCGCCTGGCCAGTGAGGTGCTGGTCGATCGCTATGCGCCCTCAGCCAACTGGAAGGAGCTGAAGGACATCACGGTGCCTCCAAAAAATGAGGATCCGTACCGCGTGGCCGGCGATGCGATGTCGCGCCTCAAGCTGCTGCGCGTGCAGGAGGTGATGAACGACCTGAGCCGCCGATTGCAGCGCCACGAGGAGATGGACGAGGAAGCCGAGGTGCGCTCGCTCCAGCAGAAGATCGCGCGCCTCACGCAGATCAAGCGGCAGATCAAGAACAAGGCCTTCATCCGGGACGAGCTGCGGGCGTGACGTCTGGTAGCGCCGCTGGGGTAGCCCGTGGTTACACTGACGCCTGGTGGTCGGTAATCCAGTCGAACAGCCGATCGGTGGCAGCAAGCACCGATGCTGCGTCCGCGGCTGTGGTCGGTGCGCCGCTGTAGAGGTGCACAATACTGACGTCGTTGAGGCGATCGAGCGTAGGCTGCAGCTCGGCCGGGATGAGCAGGTTGGTGCGCTCGGCCAGGTAGACGAGGTTGTGGCTCACGGGGGGATGGGCGTCGTGCTGAGCACGATAAAGGGCCTTCAGGGCTTTTTCTACCGCGAGATGAGCGAATACCAGCGCGGCGCGTGGACGCTCTACCTGCTGCAGGGCATAGGCGGTCGCCCGTTCGCGTTCAGCCTGCGCCTGCCAGTCGCTCGCCGGCTGATCGGCGGTGTGGACGAGGATGCCGTGCTTCTTACGCGGTGCGTCGGGGCCCATGATGGCTCACCGGGAGAGGCAACTTATGTGCGCGCAAGTGTGGCGTCAGCAGGGGTTGGGACGTGACGTTCAACAGCGCGCCGATCGGGGGCGGCCGTGGCTGTGTGCTTCTCTACAAAATAGGAGACGTACTGCGCGCAGACGCTGGCCTCATCCGCCCGCGTCGCCGTCAGGTAATACTGGCTGCGGAGCGGATCCTCCCACAGCGCCGGGTAGAAGAGCTCATTGCGCTGGGCATCCGTCAGGGCGGCCGCCTCTGCCGCCATCCGGGCCAGGTGGCCATCGTCATATTGTACACTGTGCTCCAGGAGTCCTTGGATCGTGAGGCGCTTGCTAAGCAGCAATACATGCCCGGCGATGCAGCACCGGAACTGCTCGGGTGCGGCGCCCTCGTGCAGTACGGCTTGTACGTTGCGCGCCCAGGCCCACTCGGCTGCACAAAACCGCTCCGGTTGCTCGTTGATGTGGTGTGCGACGCGGCGGAGCAGAGCGGTGTTCATACGACCGGGAGCAGAGGAAGTGGAAGATCCTTAGAATCAGTGACATAGGACCGGTCAGCGTGCGCAGGGTTTCAGCTTACAGCCATGGCTGGGCATGGGCATTGGGCCGATGCCCGCAGCCCGGGTCATGCCTCTTCTTGCTCAGATACGGTGAAGGTAAAGCTGAGCGATTCGTATTCCGTTTTTAGCTTTGTTAAGGTCTGCTCAAACGCCTCGTACTGGTCTTTCGGGAGATAATACAGGGTGTCAAGCACCAGTTGGGCCCCACCGTCAACACTCAGGTCGATGGGGTTGCGGAGGCAATCCTCGGCGTAGCGGAGGAGGGCATTGTGGCAGCGCTCGCCGACATGCTTGGCAATGGAGAGCACTTCCTGCTCGGCCCCGTGCTGCATGCCTTCACGAGCCGCGCGCGCCATGATGTCTGGCAGAGCGGTGAGGGCATCCGTGAGGGCCCCTTCAGCGGAGTCCAGTTCCTGTTGCAGCGCTCGCGGGGTACACCGCACGCGCACCCGGATTTCCCGGGAGTTCTGGAAGTATGCCCCGAGGCTCTTCTTGCGCATATACTCAGACATCCGCATCTGCCCTGGTGCCTCCGGTGTCCCTTCCGTGCCGTCCCCTCCCGCACGCGGCGCCGTGGCATCGGCAGCTTCAGCATCCGGGACCCAGGGGTCAAAGGTTTCGGTTTCTTCGGTTTCCTCCTCAGATGCCGCTGGCGCTTCGGGTTCTTTGGGCGCTTCAGGTTCGTCAGGCAACGGGATATCGACGACCGGCTCCTCATCAGGAGCATCGGCGGGCGGCTGCTCATCGCGTGTGGGCGATGGGGAGGCTACAGCGTCGTCCTTGGCGTCGTCCTTGGCGTCGGCCTCAGGCTCCGGTGTGGAGGTCACCGGCGGTGCTGTCGCCGGAGGAGCGTCAGGGTTGGTTAGCGACTGCAGTAGGGACTGTACCGCACCCTTGTTCGAAGGGCTGGCCAGCTGCTCGTGGACGCTTGAGAGCGCCTCGTCCATCAGTTGTTGCTGGAGCAGGGCCTGCATGCGCTGTTGCACGGCCGCTTGTTTATCTTCGTCGACCCGCTCCAGCGCGGTCTGTGCCACAGCGTCCGTATCCGCCAGCCGGTGCTGCATCCGCTCGGTAAGGTTTTGCAGAACGAGTTCAGCCAGGGTCTCTTGCGCTTCGGCTAAGGCGTCCCGAAAGGCGGCTGCGTACTCTTCCATCACGCGCCGCGCCATGGCTTCGGGGCTGCCCAACTCAGCCACCACATCATCGTATAGCTGCTGCAATAGTTGCTGCTGCAGCGACGCTTTCGCCTCGGCCAGTGTCTGCGCGCGTCGCTCAGCCTCTGCTGCGGGCGTGGCCGCCTCAAATGCCGCATTCAGGTCCACGTCCTCATCAGAACGCTGCTCCTCGGGAGTCTTATCGGTGTCGTCACGCATGAGTTCGATTTCGCCTTTCAACCAGTTGTCCATGGAAGGTGGTATTACTGCAGCAACGAGCGGGTATACCGATCGCTTGGGGCCAAGAGTATTGTCGACCAATACGTACGATGATTTAAACTACACTGGATCAAATCTACATACAAGTACTATCGTCGTTCAATAGAAACGACCACTTTTCTGTCTCTTGCACGGATTGCCTCCCGCTGACGCCATGACGGATTTACCAATTGAAGAGGTGCTGCCCGACCTTCGGCACGCGCTTTCCGATGGTACACAGGCCGTGCTTCAAGCCCCACCGGGGGCGGGTAAAACAACACGGGTCCCGCTGGCGCTGCTGCAGGAGGACTGGCTGGAAGAGGGTAAGATTATCGTGCTGGAGCCACGTCGCCTGGCGGCCCGGGCAGCGGCTAAGCGGATGTCGGATATGCTGGGGGAGGCCGTCGGGCAGACCGTCGGCTATCGCGTGCGGATGGACACGAACGTCACCAGCGCCACCCGCATTGAGGTGGTGACGGAGGGCGTGCTGACGCGTTTCATCCAAGACGACCCCGGGCTGGAGGGCGTGGCGGCCGTTATTTTTGATGAGTACCATGAGCGCAGCCTGCAGGCCGACCTCGGACTCGCGCTTACGCTGCAGTCGCAACACCTGCTGCGCGAAGACCTGCGCCTCTTGGTGATGTCGGCCACGCTGGATGCCGAGGCCATTGCCGGCCTGCTGGATGCCCCCGCCATCATTAAGAGTGAGGGGCGCATGTACCCGGTCGAGACGCACTACCTGCCGCACCACCGGGATGAGCGGGTGGAAGACCTCGCGACGCAGTACACGCTCCGTGCGGTGGACGAGGAGGAGGGCAGCATCCTCGTCTTCCTGCCCGGCGGGGGCGAGATCCGCCGCACGGCCGAACGATTGCGCGAAGCACGGTTGCCGCACGACGTCGATGTCTTCCCGCTCTACGGCAACCTTTCGCACAGAGAACAGGACCGCGCCGTGGCGCCGAGTCCGGAGGGGCAGCGCAAGATCGTGCTGGCGACGCCCATCGCCGAAACCAGCCTGACCATTGAGGGCATCCGTGTGGTGGTGGATAGCGGGCTGATGCGGGAGCCCCACTTCGACTCGTCGAGCGGCATGACGCGGTTGGAGACGGTGCGCATCTCCCATGCCTCGGCCGATCAGCGGCGGGGGCGTGCCGGGCGGCTTGGTCCGGGCGTCTGCTACCGGTTGTGGACGCAGCGCACGCATCAGCACCTGCCCGCCTTTAATGCTCCGGAAATCGTGCAGGCCGATTTGGCGCCGCTCGCACTGGAGCTGGCCCGCTGGGGCGTCAACGATCCTGCCGCGCTCCGCTGGCTCGACCCGCCGCCGGCCGACACGTTCGCGCAGGCGCAAGAGCTGCTGTACCGCCTCGGCGCTGTAGACGGCGGCGGTAGCATTACGGATCACGGCCGCGCCATGGCTGAGGTGCCACTGCACCCGCGCCTTGCCCACATGGTGCTCCAGGCCAAGACGCTGGAGCTGGGCGGCCTCGCCGGTGAGCTGGCCGCGCTGCTCTCTGAGCGGGACGTCTTCAAGGGCCGCGGCGGGCTGCCGGATGCCGACCTGCGCCTGCGTCTCGAAGCCCTGCACGCCGTGCGCGATGGCGACCGCCCCGACCCCGTCACCCGGCAGGGCTTCGTCGTCGATCATGGCGCGTGCCGCTACGTGTTGCGCGTGGCCCGGCACTGGCGCCGCCGCCTCAACCTGCCGGAGGGCAAGCCCGCCGATGTGGATGCGGCCGGCCTTCTGCTGGCCTTTGCCTATCCTGACCGCCTCGCGCAGCGCCTGCCGGGTCAGGACGACCGCTTCCGCCTCCGCAACGGGCGCATCGCCGCGCTCTCCCACACGCAACTCCTCAGCGGTTCGGGCTACCTTGTGGCCGCCCACGTCGACGAGCGCCGCGGTGAGGGCCGCATTTTCCTTGCCGCACCGCTCCGTCAAGACGACCTCGAAACGTATTTCGGCGACCATATTGACGCGATCGCAGACGTCCGGTGGGACGCACAGGCGGGGCGCGTGGTGGCGGAGGAGCGGCGCGAGCTGGGGGCGCTCACGCTGGAGCAGCGCACGCTCCACGACCCCGCCCCGGCAGCCGTACAGGAGGCATTGTTGGAGGGCATCCGCGCCGAGGGCCTCGATCGCGCGCTCCGCTGGAGCAAGAAGTCGCGGCAGTTGCAGGAGCGCCTCGTCTTTCTCCATCGGCAAGTGCCGGAGAAGTGGCCGGATGCGTCGGTGGAGGCGCTGCTGGAGACGCTGGATGACTGGCTCGGGCCGCACGTCTATGGGATGCGCCGCCTCAGCGAGCTGCAGCAGCTCTCTACCACCGAGCTCCTCCTCGGCCTCATCGACTACGGGCAGCGGCAGCGGCTGGGCGAGCTGGCGCCCACGCATTACGAGGTGCCGAGCGGCTCGCGCCGTCCCATCGACTACAGCGATCCGGAGGCGCCGGTGCTGGCCGTGCGCCTGCAGGAGATGTTCGGGCAGACCACCACGCCGCGTATCGCCGGGGGGCGCGTTCCCCTCACGCTTCATCTGCTTTCCCCGGCGCAGCGGCCGGTGCAAGTCACGCAGGACCTCGAAAACTTCTGGGCCGAAACGTATTTCGACGTCCGCAAGGACCTCCGCGGCCGCTACTCCAAGCACTACTGGCCGGAAGACCCCCTCACCGCCACGCCTACCAACCGGGCGAAGCCGCGGCGGTAATGGATCAGGCGTTGGCTGCCATGTGTATAGGGCTACACACCACCCCGCTTTCCCGCCCGCGCCTGCATGTCCGACGCCTCCCTTCCTGTCACCGTCCTCACCGGCTTTCTTGGAGCCGGCAAAACCACCGTCGTGCAGCAGCTACTGCGGCAGCGGCCGGTGGCGCGCATCGCGGTTATCATCAACGACATGAGCGCGCAGGATGTGGATGTGGAGCTGGTGGAGTCGGGCCACCTGTTGCGCGATGAGGCCGATGCGCTCGTGAACGTGCAGGGGGGATCGGTAAGTGGGGAGCGCCGGATGGCCCTGGTGGCGGCGCTGCGCGAGCTGGCGGCGGGAAACGCCTACGATCACGTCCTCCTCGAAACCTCCGGGAGTGCCGAGCCGCTGGTAGTGGCACGGGCGGTGCAGGAAGCCTCCACCCCTGACGCGCCGCTTCACCTCCACAACCTCATCACGCTCGTCGATGCCTACACCTTCATGAAGGAATACGGGTTGGGGGAAGACCTCTTTAAGCAGATCATCGCCAACGAGGAGGGGCGGTGGACGGTGGAGACGCTGCTGGTGCGGCAGATCCAGGCCGCCAACCGGCTGCTGCTCACCAAGACCGACCTCGTGCAGGACGAGGCGCTGCCCATCGTGGAGCGCGCGCTGAGGCTCATTACCGAAGCGGCACCGGTACACCGGGTGGCGCGCGGACAGGTGAACGCCGCGCAGGTGATCGGCGAACAAGGATTTACCGAAGCACAGCTCGAGCGGCCGATGGCCGGCGCCGAGTTGGCCCAACTGGAGGTTGACCCGGAGGCGTTTGGGCTGGGATCCGCTGTGTTTACCGAGCAGCGGCCGTTTCATCCGCAGCGCCTCTATGATGCCGTTCAGCAGCACCTCACGCGCGGGGTGTACCGCTCGAAGGGGTTCATCTGGCTCGCGTCCCGTGCGGACGAGGTGCTCCTCTGGAATCAGGCCGGCAACTACGTCAACCTCCGCAAGACCGCGTACTGGAAGGCGGCCATCGATCAGACACACCTCACGCAGGAGGAAAAGGACCATCTTAACGCCGCGCTGGCCCATCCAACGTTTGGGGACCGCCATCACGAACTCACCGTGATTGGGGT
Organism: Rhodothermaceae bacterium Tc-Br11_B2g6_7; assembly: GCA_001564055.1. GTDB lineage: Bacteria > Bacteroidota > Rhodothermia > Rhodothermales > Salinibacteraceae > Tc-Br11-B2g6-7. The sequence goes on along the minus strand of LKNB01000008.1, from coordinate 65,492 downwards.
GGACGAAGCCCGTGAGGTGTTTCTCGATGCGCTGGCGGATGCTCTCTGTACCGACGCCGAGGTGGCTGCTTGGGCGCAAGGGCGCGCGTTCAAGGATCCCTGGCCGTGACCTGCGTGCAGACGCTGGAATTAACGGCTTACGGCGCATGGCCGATACCAATAAGACCCGATCGACCGACCCTACTGCCGCGGTTGTCCCATGTGGAGCCACCTTCCCTACGATGCTGCGTTCTGGATTTCCATTGCCACCATGGCCCTCGTGCTCATTGGTGGGGCGGTCGTCCTCTTGCGTGGGCGTAGCAGCCACGCCATGGGAGAGAAAGCGGTGACCAACCGGATGGGTATGCGAACGACCAGCGGGCTTGCAGGACCGCGGCTGCGGCTCATGAATCTTCGCTCACAACCTGGGCAGATTGCGCTGGAACTGGTTAACACGGGCGGGCCAGCCCAACAGCCGACCCTAACGTGTGCGGCAGCGGAGGACGTTCGGCGACAGCCGGCCTGCGCCTGGCACGCAGGAGGTCGCATCCGGCTTACCTTTGGCTTCGTCTCGCCGCCAGGACCGTTTCAGTTTACCGTCCGCTATCAGGATCAACTGGGGCAGGGGCACGAACGGGCTTTTGAGGTCCGCCCCAGCGAACGCTGCCTGGAACCTATCGAGTAGCTGGTGCACTCAGGCAATATGAAGCTCTCCGTGGTCGCCTCCTTCCCCCGGCTTCCACTCAAGCTCAAACTCAATGCTGAGCTCCGGATTACTGCCGTCGCTGGATGTTTCGCGTTCGGCTTTCACCTCAAACGTCAGGCGTTCCGGTACAGCCATCTCCAGGGACTGCGCGCCGGCCTTGAGGTGGAGCTGGCCGGACGACTCCAGTTTGTCGGCCACCTCGCGCAGGTAGGCCGCTATCTCTTGCCGGGTGTGCTGCTGCTCGGTTTTGAATAGGACTTCCTCGGGCATGGGAGGGCAGGTCTGGTTAGAAGAAGGGAAGGCTACCTATACTCACATAGCGGTCGAAGGATACACGCGGCACGTTATACCGATCAGTTTGGTGTGTCTATTGAGGAAGATTGCGCCCCTCGCAACGTCATCCTGTTCGCCATGCGCCCTGTCAAGCTTACACCCTCCATGCTGTCCTTCCTCTGGGAAGACTGCCCGCGGTGCTTCTGGCTACGGGCACGCCGCGGCCTGCGCCGCCCGTGGCTACCGTTCCCATCGGTGTTTACCCGGTACCACGACCTGCTGGAGACCTTCTTCGCAGATTGCTGCCCCTCTGCCCTTGATCCCTCGCTCCCTGAAGGGCAGTGTGTGCACGACGAAGCCTGGGTGGCCTCTCGCGTGCTGTACATCGACGATGCACCCGTCCCCTTTCGCTTCAAGGGCCGCGTTGATCACCTCATGCACTTCGATGACGGCACCTGGGGCATCATCGACTACAAGACCACGGACCAGTCAACGGCCAACATTCGCAAGTACGGGCGACAGCTCCATGCCTACGCGTGGGCGCTTGAGCAGGCGGCCCCGGATGCGTTGCAGCGGGCACCCATCACCCGGATGGGGCTGCTGTGTCTCAACCCGGGGGAGTTGGTGGACTTCTGTAGCGGCGAGCGGGCGATGGTCCAACTCACCCCCACCTGGGTGGAGATCCCGCGCGATGATGCGGCCTTTACTGAGTTTTTAGCTGCAGCGCTTACGCTACTGGCCACGCCGGATCCACCCGGTGCAGGCGCGGACTGCGAGATCTGCAACTACACCCGCCGCCGGATGCGGTTGGAGCGAAACCTGCAGCGCGCGCGTAACTGAGGTGTAGGCCCGCTCATAAAACCGATGGACGCCATGCTTTGCTCTGCCGCCGAAAGCACCCTCGTAGTCATCGACATTCAGGAACGTCTCGCGCCGGCCATTCACGCCTGCGACCACGTGGTGGCGGCGACCGGGTGGCTCATGGATGTGGCGGCAAAGCTCCAGATTCCCACGCACCTGACCGAGCAGTACCCGAAAGGCCTCGGCCCTACGGTTGCTTCTCTGCGCTCGCGCGTTGAGGACATTAGGATCCACGAGAAGACCCACTTCTCCTGGTGGCGGGAGGGTGGGGTGGCGGACGTGCTCACGCGTGAGCAGGTGATGCTCGCGGGCACTGAAGCGCACGTCTGCGTCCTGCAGACGGCGCTCGACCTTGCGGATGCTGGCTACGACGTGTTTGTGGTGGATGAGGCCGTAGGGTCGCGGCGGCCGTCAGATAAGCAACGCGGGCTGGAGCGGATGCGGCAGGCGGGCCTCACCATCGTCACGCGCGAGATGGTCGCGTTTGAGTGGCTGGAGCGGGCTGGCACCGACGCCTTCCGGGCGGTGCAGCCGATGTTGCGGGCAGGCATTGACACCGCGGTGCCGTCATAAATAAAAAACCTCGCCCCAGCCAAAGCCGGGGCGAGGTGCGCTGCGTGGCTGATCGACCTGTGGTACAAGCCTACAGCGTAAACGCCATCTTGCTGTACACGTACCGGCCGTTAAAGCCGAACGGCGAGGCGGTGGAGTAGGGAAAGATGCCGTTGAAGTTCTGCCCGTCTGGTGTGCGGTCGGGGTAGATGTCCATCAGGTTGCGCACGCCAAGCGATAGCGTCAGACGCTCGGCGGCGAAGGCGTAGCTGACCTCCGCATCGAAGAGCGTTTTGGCCGAGAGCGTGAAGTCGTTATCCGGGTTGCTGCTCGGCACCAGCGTTTCGCCGTGCCGGGTGGCGCGGACCAGCGCGCTAAACGGATCGCGTTCGTACTCAACCGTAAATTTGCCTGTACTTTTTGGGCGTTCACGCTCCAGCTCCAGTCGGGCGCCGCGGTCGAAGATGCTCTCGTCGAACGCCTGATCAAGCTCCGATGGTGTGCGCGGGCCGCTCGTTACCTCGTTGCGCGTGAAGTTGAAAGCGCCCCGGAGGTAGAGCACTGCGTCATCGCCGATCAGCGTGCTGTAGTCTGCAGCCACGTCGAGGCCCCAGGTCTGGCTGTCGATGGCGTTGGAGAAGACCTGCACCCGCTGCACCGTCTCGATGCCCTGCTCCTCGAGGAGATCGATGATCTCATCGCCGGAGAGGTTACCGGACAGGATAACACGGTCGCGGATTTCGGTGAAGAAGCCGTCTACTGAAATCGACAGATTACTGTTGGGGCTCAGCGTAAGCCCGCCGCTGACGCTGGTGGATTTTTCCTCCGTCAGCTCGGGCACCCCAAGCGCATTGGCTACGTCGCCGCCATTGCGAAAGAGGCCGACTTCGAAGGGTTCACCATCGATGAAGGTGGTGGAAACGCGGGAGAAGTGGCGCTGGGCCAGGTTCGGGGCGCGAAAGCCCGTGCTGGCGGCGCCGCGGAAGACGAGCGATTCCTGTGGCTGATAGCGCGTCGCAATTTTGCCGGTTACTGTAGAGCCAAAGTCGCTGTAGTTCTCGAAGCGTCCGGCCACATTCACCAGCACGTTCTCAAGCACGTCGGCTTCCAGATCGGCGTAGACGCCCACGTTGGTGCGGGTCTCGTCAACCTCCGTGCTGGGTGGGAAGCCGGGGAAGACCTGCGATCCCGGGGCTGCCCGGCCGCCGTTCTGGTTCTCCTTAACGGGTCCGTCGATCCAGGAGGCCTCTTCGCCGGCCTCAATCTCGTACCGATCGTGCCGTAAGAGGCCACCGAAGGCCACGTTCAATGGGCCCGCCAGTCCAGCGTCCACCTCACGCGTCAAGTCAAGCTGCGCCACCGATTCCTGCAGTGACACGGTGCCAGCGAAGAAGTCCGTTTGCGTGGACTCGGGACCGAGCGTCACGTTCAGGGAGTTGGTGATATTGTATTCAAAGTTGTTGCTTCCCGTCTGGGCGCTGAGGTCGTATCCCCATGCGCCGAGCGAGCCGCGCAGACCACCCACGGCGGAGTAATCGGTCGTTTTGATGTCGAAGTTAGGCAAAAAGCCCTGCGGGTAGATTGATGGCCAGTTGCGCCCGTCGAGCGCGCGTCGGTAGAAGCCCTGTCCGAACCCATCCCGGAAGCTGTAGCCGCCGAAGGCGTAGACTTCGGCGTTTTCAGCCACCGGATAAGCCCCGTTGCCCCAGAGGTAGTAGTTGTCGGATTGGCCATTCCCCCAAGCGTGGTTCGGCTGAGCCACGGGGTTGTTTTTCTCGGCGACTTCCTGCACGCCATTCCCACTCTGGTCGGATACGACGTCGGCGTCGCCTTCCTCAATTTGATCGCGCGGATCCGCTCCCGATCGGTTCGTGGGGTCCCGAAAGCGGAGCTCGCCAAACAGGTTGAAGTAGCCCTCGTTGCCCAGCGGAATACCATAGGACCCGGCCAGATTGTAGGTGGTGCCGTCATTGGCGAAGTCATCCGTCACGTGGCCGCCCACTTCCCCGCTGATGCGCAGCGGTACAGCGCCTTCGCGCAGGCGCAGGTTGACCACGCCGGCGATGGCATCAGAGCCGTACTGCGCAGCCGCGCCATCCCGCAGGATCTCGACGCCCCCCAGCAGGCTGGACGGAATGGCGTTGAGGTCCACGGTGCTGGACCCCTTCTGCACGCCTGAGCCCAGGCGATTGACGAGGGCCGTGCGATGCCGGCGCTTGCCGTCAATGAGGACCAGCGTATGATCGGGGCTTAGCCCGCGCAGGGTGAAGGGGCGCAGGGCGTCCATGCCGTCGGCCACGGTCTGCCGGGGGAAGTTGATGGAGGGCGAGAGCTGCTGCAGCACAATCCCAACTTCCGTGGAGCCCGTACGCTGGAGTTCAGCTGCGGAGAAAGCATCCACCGGCACCGCCAGTTCGCCGGCTGCCCGGCGTGCCGCTCGCGAACCGACCGTCACGGTGATCTCTTCCCCCCGGAGGGCGCGTTCTTGCAGTGTGAAGTTTTCCGTTTGCTCGGCGCCCGATGCGAGCGTAACCTCGCGGCTCGCTGGCCGAAACCCGACAAAGGTGACCCGCACGGTGTACGTGCCCGGGGCGATGTCGTCAATGCGGTACGTGCCGTCAGCACCTACCGCCGCGCCCCGATCGGCGCCCTCCACGACGATGTTGGCACCTGGCAGGGGTTCGCCGCGGGCGTCTGCTACCGTGCCGGTAAGCGTTGCGGGGTCTTGGCCGAGGGCCAGGGTGGTGAAAAAGACAGAAAGGAGTAGGGTCAGCAGTGTCGTAGCGTAAGGTTTCATGCTAAGGTGCCCGGTCTTGTGAGGAAAAGTCGCAGCATTGCGACCGAAGCCAGCAGCCGTGAGAGCTACAGGGCTCCAGCCTGCCAAACGCGAGAAGCGTCTGGCCTGGACCACATTCACCACGAAGAACTTGGGATCACTGCCGCATCTTACAGAGAGGGCCGGAAGGGGGCAAAAATGTAGAGCCCCCATCCACAGATAAATGGGGGCTCTTAAAACGCCTGATAGACGAAAGCTATAGCCTCCACTCATCTTCCCTCACGCAAGGCAAGGCAGAACGTAGCACCTTTCCGCATCTGCATAGCAGGCGGCGGTTGCCAGGACGTCACAGGGTCTGCTCCCTCAGTCCTTCTGGATGAATGTAGCATCAACAATAAAATCGCATATCTCTAATTATATGGGGGTTGTGGGTAAATGTCAAAGGCGCATTAATCTACGGGAAATAGAAAACCCCCGACCGCACGGGCCGGGGGCTTGGTCTTGCTTCGTGATGAGCGCGACGAGGCACCAGATTACTGGGCAGATACCTCCACGTTACCGGCTGGCAGCGTCGCTTCGGGGTCGTCCCCCTTCAGATACGTGTCAAACCAGCGCATCATACGCAGGTTATAATCCAGGCGGGCGCTGGCGCGGATATAGCCGTGGCCTTCATCTGGGTACAGGGCCAGGCGCACGGGCACCTCAGGTTTGCGCACCTTCAGGTGGCGGTATAGCTCCAGCGACTGCGCGGGGTGCACGCGCGTATCCTCGGCGCCATGGGCGATGAGGATCGGCGTCTGCGCGTTGTCCACGTGGTAGATGGGGCTGCGCTTGAGGTTGTCGACCCATGAGTCCCAGATGCGGGTGCGCGAGTGGACGAGGTAGAGCTCCTCGGGGATGTCGCTTGTGCCCCACTTGGAGATGTTGTTGGAGATGCCCACGTTCATCACCGCCGCGGCGAAGCGCGGGGAGTAGTAGGTGCTCATCCAGGCGCTGGCGTAGCCGCCGTACGAACCGCCCGTGACGCCGACGCGGTCTTCATCCGCAATACCCCGGTTGATCAGGTAGTCGACACCATCCACGATGTCGTCAAACTCCTTCCCGGCGAGGTCGCCCTGGCTGCTGAGGATAAAGTCGAGCCCGCGTCCGGTACTGCCGCGGTAGTTCGGGTAGAAGACAGCGTAGCCTTCGGCCGCCCCGACCTGCCCGGGCATGCTGTAGTTGGTCAGCCAGCCGTTGCTGTAATGCGCTTCCGGGCCGCCGTGCACCATCACGATGAGCGGGACCGCGGTGCCCTCCTCATAGTCGAGCGGGTAGATGAGCAGCCCTTCGATGTCAAACAGCCCATCGCGCGCCGTGTAGCGAACGACTTCTTGCGTACCAAGCTGCCGGTCGGCGAGCCACTCGTTGTGGTGCGTTACGCGATCGGGGCTGTCAGTGCCGTCACGTAGCAGGTACACCTCTTGCGGGTGTTCGGGTGTGGAGGCGGTGAACACGATGTGGCCCGCACCTGACGGGGTAAAGCTGGCCAACGCGGTAGCGTCCTTTGTCAGGATACGGGTGAAGTCGCTGCCATCCGGCGCGATGGTGCCGAAGGAGCGCGCCGTGCTTTCGCTGGCGAGGAAATGGATGGTGTCATCGTCCGTCCACAGGATCTGCTCGAACTTACCCTCAAACTCGGGCAGGATGTTCTCCGGGATGGCGCCATCTTCTACGGCAACCCGCATGATGCGGCCGTCAATGGGATCGTGGATGTTGTCACCCGCCCGCAGGGCCAGGTGCTCTCCATCGGGGCTCCATTTGATCTGCGCAATCTTTCCGGCGTTGGCAATGTTGGCTACGACGTCGCGGGAGTCGGCATCAACGACCTGCACGGACTGCGCCATGAAGGAGTCATCTACCCCGGGCGTCGGAGTTTCGGTGATGGCCAGTTGGGTGCCATCTGGGCTCCAGCGCATCAGGTGGACGGTGCCGTCAACGTTAAAGCGGTGCGGCTCCGGGGTGTCGGCTGAGAGGTCCGCAATGAAAGCGCGGCGTTGTGGTTGATTTTCCTCAAACAGATCCGGCTGGTAGGGGAGCGGGGCTTCGGGAATATCGAGCTCCTCGTTTGCGCTAAAGGCAACGCGCTCGCCATCGGGCGCCCAGGTGTAGGCAGCGATGGAAGTGGCGTGGCCGAGCAGCCGTGTCGGCTCCTCCCCGTCGACGGCAAGCTCGTAGAGCACGCGGCCGTCGTCGTCTTCACCGCTGGTCAGGAAGGTCACGGTGCCGTGCGCCGGACGAAAAGCGACGCTGCCCACTCCACTTTCGGTGTAGGAGGCGGTGACCTCGCCTGTTTCGGTGTCCATCACGTAGAGGTGCGTGCTGGCCGGCACGTTATCTTCGGTGGGGTCTGCTGGCTCCGAGACGGTGTAGGCCACATGCTGGCCGTCTGCCGCAATCGTCGCAGAGGTGACGGTTTTAATCTCGGCCACATCCATTGGTGAAAGCCCCTGCGCAAGGGCCGTGGGAAGGAAGAGCAGCGCACAGAGCAGCGCCAGCGCTCCGGTTGCTGCGCGTAGGCGCGAAGAGTAAGATGAAAGCATAGGAAGATCGGTCGGGTTGCAGATCGTGACGTGCGAAGGGCCGCCTGGCGTAGATGCCCAACGGCTGTAACGAAGTACAAAGAGAAAGCACAGCGGTCCGAAAGGGTCCATCGCACCAAAACCTCTCCACGCGCAAAAGATGGGTACTGGATTCCGGGGTTGGTAGATATTGGCAGCTTGTGTGGCTACACTACGAGCGCCTCGGATTCCCCTCTACGCCCAACTTGATTATGCGCGATGAGTCTTCTGGCCCGCGACTGACGCGGGCTCTTGGCGTCGGCGGAGCGACCATGATGGGCCTGGGCTCAATCGTGGGTACGGGCGTATTCGTGAGCGTGGGTATTGCTGCGGGTATCGCCGGACCCGCGGTGATTCTGGCGATTGCGCTGGCAGCGATGGTGGCCACGTGCAATGCGTTTAGCAGCGCGCAGCTGGCCGCCAATCATCCGGTGAGCGGGGGCACGTACGCGTACGGCTACAAGTATCTGCGTCCGTCGCTGGGCTTTACCGCCGGCTGGATGTTTCTCTGTGCCAAGAGCGCATCGGCGGCTACGGCAGCGCTGGGGTTTGCTGGCTACCTGTTGCTGCTGGTAGGCGGCGATGCCACCTGGCTCGTGCCGCTGGCGGTGCTTGGCGTGGTGGTGCTGACGGCCGTAGTGCTGAGCGGTATCCGACGCTCCAACTGGACGAACATTGCCATCGTATCCATTACGCTGGCGGGGCTGGCCTACTTTGTGGTCGGCGGCCTGCCCAACCTCTTCGCCACGGGCGCGGACAACCTTGCCCCATTCTTCGCCTCACCGGAGTCGCCTGATGCGAGCCCATGGTCGACCGTTTTCCACGCCACGGCGCTCATGTTTGTGGCGTATACCGGGTACGGGCGCATTGCCACGCTCGGGGAAGAGGTGCAAGATCCGGCGGTCACCATTCCGCGCGCGATCGTGCTCACGGTTATCGTGGTTTCGGGGCTGTACATGGCGGTGAGCGTCGTTGCGGTAGGTGCGATCGGCGCGGATGGCCTTGGCGCGGCGGCCGAAGGTGACGCCGCACCCCTGCAGGTAGCCGCGCAGGCGCTCACCGCGCCCGGTATCGGATTCGTCGTTAGTGTGGCCGCGATCACGGCGATGCTGGGTGTATTGCTCAATCTTATCCTGGGGCTCTCGCGCGTGATGCTGGCCATGGGCCGACAGGGCGATATGCCGGGGGCCACCGCAACGCTCAACGCCGCGCGCACCACACCGGTGGTAGCGGTGATCGTTACCGGAGGCCTTATCCTGGGCCTGACCCTCATTGGTGATGTACGCACCACCTGGTCGTTTAGCGCCTTTACCGTGCTCATCTACTATGCGCTGACGAACCTTTCGGCGTTGCAGCTCTCGGCTGAGGAACGCCTCTACCATCCCATCTTCCCGATCGGCGGGCTCATTGGGTGCCTCTTCCTTGCCTTCTGGGTGGAGCCGGTCATTTGGGGGACAGGCCTTGCCCTGATCGCGATTGGGCTGGTGTGGCATGTGGTGGCGCAGCGGTTGGCTACTCGGTCAGCGTAGACACAGCGCTGCTCGTCGCGTCCGCCTCGGCTCCAATTGATGGCACGTCGTTTCACGATGGCGTTGTGCCTTGACGTGGGACCGAGACGGTCCCGGGTGTGCGTCCCCACCGAGACGGAGGGGACGAGGAAAAGAAAAAGTGCTACTCGTCGCGTCCGTCCCGGGCGCGACGCATGATTGGAGCCGTCTCGGCTCATGCTGTACCAAACCACGTCGATTCACCTACAGCGCTACAGTAACCGGGATAAGCCCTCGCTGTCCGGAATAATTTCGAGCGCTGGAGTAGCGCCAGTGCACCGGCTCATCAATGTACCCGCGCTTTACAGGATTCAGGTGAATGTACTCCAGTTTTTGCAAGAACATATCTTTCTGCAGAATCTGCTTCGGATGACTTCCCCGTTGCCAGAGTTGGTAGACACGTTCGCCTCGATCTGGGCGCGCAGGCCTCGGGAGCATGCGGAGGAGTGTGGTCCGTCGAGTATCCTTTAGTAGGTTGATAACTGCGTGGCTTGTGTACGATTTGAACGTCATCAGTTCATGCGAGAGATCCTCAGCTGATGCTATGAGGTGAAGGTGGTTTTCCATGAGCACGTAGCCATATAACGTGAGCCGGTCAGCATCTTGCAGAAAGACCAACGAGTCGAGCACAATTCGCGCGACATCGCTGTACGCAAAAATGGGTAGCCATCTGGATATGGTACAGGTTAGAAAATACGGTTCCTGCTGCTCCAAAATACGATAGCGTGTGTCTCCCATAACCGGAGGATTTGGTCGCAAGAAACATAAAACTGCAGCACATGATGGATGCGGGGTATATCCCATGGCTAAAGTTGGTCGACTACTTTGCCTCAATGACGGTGGGTGAATTGGTTGTATTGGCGGTCTTCCTCAGGACCGAGATAACTGGAAGGGGGCAACCATCGGCGATCACACTTTAGATTGGGTTGGTCGCTTGTTCGAGGGATGCGGCGACGTGGGACCGAGACGGTCCCCGAATGTGCGTCCCCACCGAGACGGAGGGGACGAGGAAAAGAAAAAATGCTGCTCGTCGCGTCCGTCCCGGGCGCGACGCCCGTTTGGAGCCGTCTCGGCTCCGTGTGCGCGGTGCCAATGCCGGTCAATTTCATCCGCGCCATTCGAATCATCTCATTACGGCTTCTTGCGTACGAACGCGCAGGAATTCTTGCCGACAGGTAAGCTTCGGCCGCGACGTGGGACCGAGACGGTCCCCGAATGTGCGTCCCCACCGAGGCGGAGGGGACGAGTAATGGGTAAACGCATTCCGGGTGAGGAGAAAAAGGCCATGATACGTCGCGGGTGCATCATTTCATCCGCTCGGCGATTGGGTAACAGATTGCCAATGTTATCATCTGCTACCTGAGTATGGCCAAGCGTATTATTGGCGGCATCGCACTGGTCCTCATCGCACTCGCGGCCGTGGTACTGGTCCGGACGCTGTTGCTTTCGTACGACCTCATGGAGGTCGAAATAGTCGAGCGCCACAACTTCGACGACGAGGGCGCCATCGAACGGTTATCCACTGCGCTCACGTACCCGACCATCTCCCATCAACAACCAGCGGCATTCGACACCGCGGCATTTGAGGGCTTCCTCGACTTCCTTGAGGCATCCTTCCCCCGCATGCACGAAGAGCTGGAGGTGGAGCGTGTGGGCGACTACACGAAGCTCTACCGGTGGCCGGGGACCAATCCGGAGCTAAACCCGGGCATACTGATGGGGCATTACGACGTCGTGCCGGTAGAGCCAGGAACGGAGGATCAGTGGTCATACGCTCCGTTCGGCGGCGAAATTGCTGAGGGCTTCGTCTGGGGCCGCGGGGCGCTGGATGACAAGGCGGGGGTGCTCTCTTCGATGGAGGCGGTGGAGTACCTGCTACAGACCGGGTATCAGCCTGAACGTACACTCTACGTGGCAGCGCATCACGACGAAGAGGTCGGCGGACTTAATGGTGCCGCGCAGGTGGCGGCGCTGCTGAAAGAGCGCGGCGTGGAGCTTGAGTTTCTGGTGGATGAAGGGTTGCCCGTAGCAGAGCAAATTATGGAGGGCATCGACACGCCGCTGGCGATGATCGGGGTGGCCGAGAAGGGCTTTCTGAACCTGGAGCTGTCTGTCAACCGAGAAGGCGGGCACGCGTCTATGCCGCCTCGACAAACGAGCATTGGTGACCTTTCCTCCGCGATTCATCACTTGAAAAACAACCCGATGCCCGGCCGCTTCGACGACCTCGTGAAGAACACCTTCGAGCCCATGGCCCCGGACTTGCCGTTTGTCTACCGCATGGGGCTGGCCAACCTGTGGCTCTTTCGGCCGATCATTGAGCGCGAGCTGACGAACATCCCGCATACCAACGCCGCCATCCGCACGACGGTGGCGCCGACCATCATTCAGGGGGGCATCAAGGAAAATGTATTGCCCGCGCGTGCCTCGGCGATCCTTAATTTCCGGATCCATCCGCGCGACGATGTGGACGGGGTGATTCAGTACGTGCGGGATACCATCGAAAACGATGAGATTATGATCCGTACGATGCCACGGGCGCGAAATCCCTCCGTCGTGTCGGATCACGAGGCCCCTGCGTACCAGCAGCTTCGGCAATCCGTCAAGGAGGTGTTCCCCAACACGCCGGTGACGCCCTCTATCTTTATCGCGGCCAGCGACTCGCGCCATTTCCGGGAGCTCACCCGCAACATCTACCGCTTCCGGCCTATCCGGGCCCGTCCAGGTGACCAAACCCGCATCCACGGGACGGATGAACGGATCGGGGTGGATAATTATCTCGAAATGGTGCAGTTTCAGATCCGGTTTATCATAAACAGCACCTCATAGCCCATGCTATTTCACGTGCGCTGGATCGCTACACTTGTCGGCTTCGCTCTCTTTCTTTCGGCCTGTGACGATCCGGCAGCCGACGGGCTTGAGGTACCGTCGACGGATATTTACCTTGCCTCGCTGGATGGCATCAACGGTACGCTTTCGATCGGCGAGCCACAGAATATCACGGCTCGCGACGCCTATGACAACCAACCGTTCTTTCTGCCGGATGGTGAGGGCCTGCTGTATACGTCGATGCAGGGCGAGCAAACGGACATCTTCCGCTACACCATCGCGGATGATCGCCACGAGCCGTTGACGCGGACGGAGGCCACAAGCGAGTATTCGCCGACGCCGATGGCGGATGGAGGATTCAGTGTGGTGCGCGTAGAGGAAGATGGTACGCAGCGGCTGTGGCGCTTTGCGACGGAAGGAGGGGAGCCCGCGTTGCTCCTGCCTGACGTTGAGCCCGTCGGCTATCACGCGTGGATCGACGACGACCGACTGGCGCTGTTTGTGCTGGGCGAGCCGTCGACGCTGCAGCTTGCCGCGTTGGGATCGGGCGCGGCAGCGGTGGTTGCGGAAGACATCGGCCGCTCGCTGCAGCCGGTGCCGGACGCCGAGGCGGTGACGTTCGTGCAGCAGCGCGCTAACGGCCTGGCTGAACTGATGCGGTTCGATCCCGCCACCGACACGCTTGAGGGGATCGTCGAGGTTGTCGAAGGGGGGCAGGACCACGCATGGACGCCAGAGGGTCTGCTGTTGATGACGGCCGGCTCCGTGCTGTATAGCTTTGATCCATCGGTAGAGGATGGGTCGTGGTCGGAGGTGGTTGACCTATCACCGCTGGAGCTGTCGCGCATTGCCGTTAGCCCCGATGGCGCGCGGGTTGCGCTTGTGGGGGAGAAATGAGGCCGGGTTCGGTGTGAGAGTGTGTGAGTATGGGAGTGGAGCAAGTTGCACTGTCAGTGCAGGGGGAGGCGCTATCCCACGGGCATGCGCGCACGAGCGGCGGTGCAGTCGAGCGAACCGGTCATGTGCAGGGCTGATTGGCTTTGCAGGCTGCGCATACGTATGTTTAGAAGCTGAAAGGACATGAACCGGCTGCCCAAAAATGGGACGGTGAATTTCCTGCTGGAGCCGCTTTGGTCTGGAACGCCGTCCCGCGCTGTGCGCTGAACGGCTTTTTTCATTTATACCGCCTCAAAATCACAGTATGCACACCGACTACGTCAAGTGGTGGAGCCCCCGGCTCGGTCGTCCCATGGAGATCCTCGTGTACGGCCACGCCGGCACGCCCATCCTGGCGTTTCCGTCGAGCCAGGGCCGCTTTTATGAGTGGCGCGACTTCGGGATGGTAGGGGCGTTGCACCACCAGCTGACGCACGGCCAGAACCAGCTGTTCTGTATCGACGCCGTCGACGGGGAGAGTTTTTACAACCGTAGCGTGCCGCCGTACGTGCGCATCAAGCGCCATCAGCAGTACGAGCAGTATGTGCTGGCTGAAGTGCTGCCGTTCATCTATGACCGCGCGACTTCAGACTTCATCATCGCCACCGGGGCGAGCTTTGGCGCCTATCATGCCCTCAATCTGGTGTGCAAGCAGCCGTGGTCCTTTGGCAAGCTGATTTCGATGAGTGGTGCCTACGACATCCGCTCGTTTATGGACGGGTTCTACGATGAGAACGTGTACTTCAGCAACCCGGTGGACTATATGCCCAACATGCACGACCACGGCACCCTGGAAGCCCTCCGCCACACGCACTTGATCCTGACCGCCGGTGAGCACGACCCCTGCCGTGGCGCAAACGACCATATGAGCCACGTGCTTCATAGCAAAGGCGTCGGCCACCACTACGAACGCGTCGATGGCTTCGGCCACGACTGGCCCTGGTGGCAGGACCAGATCTGCCGTCACCTGTAGTTTTGCCCCCTACTTCATCAACACTCACCGACACCATGAGCACACCACGCCGCATCGGGATTCTTCGAGGCGTCGAAACCACGTTTCCAGATGCCCTCATCCCCTACATCAATGACACGTATGGTGAGCAAGGAGTAGAAGCCGCGTTCGTTGAGGTTGGCGCTGTGCGGATGGACGCGGATCCGGCCTATGACGTCATCATCGACCGCATCTCGCACGAGGTGCCCTTTTACCGCTCGTACCTGAAGTGGGCCGCCATCAAGGGCACGTACATCATCAACAACCCGTTTTGGTGGAGTGCCGACGACAAGTTCATCGACAACATCATTGCCGAATCGGTGGACGTGGCTGTACCCCGCAGCGTGATTCTGCCGCACAAGCAGCATCCCCCGAACACGTCGGATAAGACGTTTCGCAATATGAAGTATCCCGTGGACTGGGATGACGTCTTCGCCTATATCGGCTTTCCGGCGTTCCTGAAGCCGTTCGATGGGGGCGGGTGGCGCGATGTCTCGAAGGTCACCACGCCCGGTGAGTTCTTCGCAGCCTACAACCAGTCGGGCATCGACTGTATGATGCTTCAAGAGGGCATCGAGTTTGAGGATTATTACCGCTGTTATGGCATCGGGCAAAAAAAGGCCCACATCATGCGTTATAATCCATCCGTGCCCATGCACGAGCGGTATTCAGCAGTATCGCCAGAGCCCATCGACCCTGACTTTAAGCAGAAGCTGGAGCGGGACGTGCTGGCCCTGTGCCGAGTGCTGGGGTATGACATGAACACCGTTGAGTTTGCGGTGCGCGATGGGGTGCCCTATGCCATCGACTTTATGAATCCGGCGCCGGACGCGGATTATCACTCAGTCGGGCACGAGAACTTCGAGTGGATCGTCCAGGCGATGGCTGAATTCGCGGTGGAGAAAGCCCTTGAAGATCGCACGCCGCCGCCCTTCAATGCGCAGGGAGCCTTGCATCCCGCCCCCCGGGGCTGAGCATATGTTGCTGCCTTCCCACCAGACCTACCACACGCTATGCGGCAGCACCTGCAGCCCGCCATCGACCATTATCATGCGCTGATTGAACGCGACCTCACGGCGGCGGAGGATCAGTTTGCACAGTTGCAGACGCTACAGCACGAGCGCCGCGCCCTCTTCGGTGGGCGCCCCATGGCCAACAGCCTGCGGCCCACGTTTGTGACGGAGGCCATGTACGCCGATGTGCAGGACACGGTGTACCTCATCCGCCAGGCCATCCTGCGTATTGCATCTACCTTTTTCAACGACGAGGCGCTCCTCCGCGAAGAGCTGGGGATGGAGCCGTGGGAGATTGAGCTGGCCGCCATTCCCACCCCCGTTATGCACTTCGCCGCCAACGCCCGGCTGGATGCCTTCCTCACGGAACGGTCGTTCAAGTTCGTGGAGTTCAACGGCGAGAGCCCGGCCGGCATGGCGTATGCGGACGAGCTGGCGCAGATGTACCAGGAGCTGTCGCTCTTTCAGACGTTTACGGAGCGGTACCCCGTCCGCTTTGTGTCGCCGCTGGAGCATGCCATCCAGGCCTTCATTCGTACCTACCATGATGAGTTTGGGGGGCAGAAGCTCCACCCGACCTTTGCGATTGTGGACCGGCTGGCGGATGTGCCCACCACGCACGAGTTCGACCTGATTAAAGCCTACCTGGAGTCGCTGGGGTATGGCTGTGAAGTGGTGGATCCGCGCGCATTGGAATGCCACGACGGCTGGATCGTCGCCAATGGCAAGAAAATTGATATCCTGTACCGGCGGCTCCTGATGAACGAGTTTTATGAGATCCGGGAGGAGTGCCGCTCGTACGAGGAAGGCTACCGGGCACAGAAAACGTGTTACCTGAACACCTTCCGGGCGAAGCTTGTGCACAAGAAGGCTATTTTTTCCTTCCTCACGGACGAAAAATACACGCAAGTGCTCGACGCGCCGCAGCGCCTGGCCATCCAGCGGCACATCCCCTGGACGCGCCGCTTGCGCCCACAGACGACGGAGTTCCGGGGGCTTACGATTGACCTCGTGGACTTCGTGCGGTCGAACCAGCGGCACTTTGTCATCAAACCGAACGATGCGTATGGTGGCTCGGGAGTCACGCTGGGCTTTGCCGCCACGCCGGCCGCATGGGACGACGCCATCGAAGAAGGCCTCAAGGCCGGGCACGTGATTCAGGAAACGGTGGATATCCACCGCGAGCCGTTTCTCATGAAAACATCCAGCGGCTGGGAGATGGTGCCGTCAATCATTGACCTGGATCCGTACCTGAACGGCCCGCTCATGGGAGGCTGCCTGACGCGAATCTCGGGCTCTGACCTGGCCAACGTAACCGCCGGCGGGGGCACCCTGCCGATGTTCATTTTACGCAACACCTACTATGCCTCATCCTGACGCGCCGGCCCTTCGGGTGGCCGTGCTTGATCTTTACGACGGCCAGCCCAACCAGGGCATGCGCTGCATCGAGGCCTTTCTGAAGGGGCAGTCTGGACCGCCCCTTAAGGCTGACATCACCTATGACGTCTTTGAGGTACGGGGCGAGGCTGCGGTGCCTGACCTGAGCTACGACGCGTACATTTCCACCGGTGGGCCGGGCAGCCCGTGGGACGGACTGGATCAGCCCTGGGAAGCAGCGTACTTTGACTGGCTGGAGGCGCTCTGGCAGCACAACCGCGCCAGGTACCCCAAGAAGCACGCGCTGTTTATCTGCCACTCGTTCCAACTGCTGTGCCGGTACTTTGAGGTGGGGCAGGTCACCAAGCGGCCAGCGCAGTCGTTCGGTATCTTCGAGGTGCACCGCCTGCCGGGCGGCCACGACGAGCCGCTGTTCGACGCGCTGCCGGACCCCTTTTGGGCGGCTGACTTTCGGCGCTGGCAGGTGGTGCAGCCGGACCACGACCGCGTCGCAGCGCTCGGCGCCTCGTTGCTGGCCCGTGAGCAGCCCTACGAGGAGTACCCGTACGAGCGCGCGCTGATGGGCATCCGCCTCTCGCCGGAACTGGTGGGCGTGCAGTTTCACCCCGAGGCCGATCCTGAGGGCATGCTGGCGCACTTTCGGCGGCCAGCACAGCGCAAAGCCGTCATTGGCTCGTTCTGCGAGGCCCGCTACCAGCGCCTGATTGCGCGCCTGAAAGAGAAGCAGTACCTGACACCGACGCACCAGACGGTTATCCCCACGTTCCTGCGGCGGGCCTTGCGGGCCACCCACCATACCCTGGCACCTGCGGCCTGACCCCGCTGCCGCTGCTGGCTTGCCGGTGCGCGGTCGTGCATCGGTGGTACTTCACTGAGCGTATCCCTGCATGTCTGATTCCACCTCCCGCATCCTTGCCTGGCACCGCGACCGGCTATACGGCCGGCTCCGGGCCCAACACTTCCGGTCGCGCGCGCTGGGTATCGAGAAGCCCTACTATGTGTACGAAGCGCCCGGCCTATCGCAGGCTACGGCAGCGCCCGTGGTGTATCTGTTTCGCGGGCATGAGCGCGAGTGGGTTAACATGGAAGAGGATGGCTCACGCAATCGCTCCACGGCCATTCAGGACATCGACGTGCGGATTCGAGAAGGCCTGCTGCCCCCGATGCTGGTGGTGATGCCGGGCCTCAACAGCGCGAACAATCATGTGCCCTCGCTGGGGATTGATATGGCGGGGTCGTGGTCGACCACGCTGGACGGGCTGGGCCGGGGGCGGTTCTGGACGTACCTGACAGACGAGCTGTTGCCGGCGGTAGCTGACGATTATCCGCAAACGGAGCAGGGCCCACGCCTCATGGCAGGCTTCTCGCTGGGCGGGTACACGGTGCATCTGCTGGCGCTCAAACGCCCCGGGCTGTTTACGCACGCCGCCATGTACGACGGCACCTTTATGTGGCCCGGGCACCAGGACCCCCGCACCGACCGCCGGGGCCGCTACACCGACCGTATCTGGGGCGGCGCTGAGATTTTCGACGCCGCCCTCGGAAGTCCCCGAAAGCCCGCCGCTATGCAGCAGTGGAACCCTACCGACATGCTGATGGCGGCTTCGCCGGATGCCCTGGCGAAGCTCCGCACCACCACCTACTGGGTAGCCTGCGCTTCCAGCGATGGTCGCAAGGGCAACCTGGACCGCGCCCGGTTTGTGGTGGAGCAGTTGCAGGCGCATAACCTACCGCTGGGCTTTGGCGACGACGATCCCATCTTCCATCCGGCGGCGGCTCATACCTGGCACTGGGCAGACCGGTTTGTAGTCACGTTCCTGCAGCGCGCGCTGCGCCAGCGGCCGACCAGTGCCGAGGACGTTGCCACGCAGGAAGGGAAGCAGTCATAGCCGGTGCTGTACCTCCGCAGCTGCTGCGGCGTCGAACCGTGACCGGCGCTCGGCATTGGAGTGCTTCCGTCTTTACTGTTCAGGTTGTGCGCCCTATGGGTTTCTTTCTCCGCAAGTCCTTCAGCGCCGGTCCCATCCGGCTGAACCTGTCGAAGAGTGGGCTTGGGGTGTCGGCTGGGGTGACGGGTGCGCGTTTGGGCATCAACAAGAACGGCGCGTACGTCCACGGCGGCCGCCACGGCCTCTACTTCCGCGAGCAGCTCGGGCAGAAGCAGCGGAAACGGCAGCAGCAAACAGACGCCGGGGTGCCGGTGCTTTCGGTGGAAGAGCAGGAGGGCGGGGGCGCGGTCGAGTATTTTGTGGATACGGGGCTCACCTTCGACCCGCCCGTGCAACCCGTCGAGCGCCCGCCCCTTGAGGCGCCCGACCTGCCTTCGGCTTGGAACGTGACCGCCATTGGGCTGGGCGTCTCGCTCATCGGGATGGTGGTGGCCGGGTACCTTGGCCCGCTGGCGCTGGCCATCGCGCTGGCGCTACCGTTTGTGGCGCTCATCTACGGCGGTATCGCGAACTACCGCAACAAAAAAGCGCGCTCTGAGGCGCAGCGGGCTCTTGAAGCCCTGGACCATCACGACGATCCCGATCCGGCCCTTGAGGTCCCCTACCTTGACGGCATCGGTACAGCCCAGCGCGTGTGGCTGGCGTATCAGGTGTACGACGCGCTGGTGAAGCGTGCGGCGGAGGACGACGACGTGGTTGTGGCCGAGGACCTGCGTACGTTTGAAGCGGACGGGGATCTGCCGGACGATCTGCAAGAGGCCATCAAGGCGGACGCCTTTACCACGCTCTTCGATGCACTTGTTGCCGACCACCAGTTGACGGAGGAGGAAGAGCAAGCCCTGCGTAGCCTGGCGGATCGCCTGGACCTCGACGAGGACCTCATCGATGAAGAGCTGCAGACGCTGGAGGTCCTGGCTCTGCTGCGCCGCGAGCTGGAGCGGCCCCTTGAGGCTGTAGACGCCGACGTTCGGCTCAAACAAGGGGAGACGTGCTATTTCGCCGGTCGCGGACGGCAACTCGTCGCCCGCATTCAGCAGCAGTTTCAGCGCAACAATATCCAGTACAAGGAAATCGGCTACGAAACCGATATTGATGGGCAGATCTACCTCACCGACCGCCGCATCCTGTTGGTTGGCGAGGGCTCCCGCAGCTACCGCATCGGGCGGGTGCTGGATGAGGAGCTTTCGCTGGAAGACAACACCGTCCGCCTGACTCTCGAAAACCGTAAAAACCCGGTCATCCTTACGCTTCCCAACGCCCCCGTTTTTGCCGCACGCTTGCAGAAGCTCTTAGCGGAAGCAGCGTAACCCGATCGCCTCGCTCTATCTATCATCACGCTTTACGCCCCTGTATGCCAGCGCCGCACATCCAACACCTGCTTCGTCACCTGGAGCTTACCCGCCCGCTCACCGTCTTCGACCTGGAGACCACGGGGGTCGATACGGACACGGACGAGATCATCGACATCGGGTTGATGCACGTCTCGCCCAAGGGGCAGGTGCGCTCGTTTCAGAGCCTGGTGAAGCCCACGCAGCGCACGGTCTCTGAGGAGATCACCGAGCTAACGGGTATTTCGGCCGACATGCTAACGGACGCCCCTTCGTTCGCTGCGCTGGTAGACGAGTTGAAGCCGTTCTTCAAAAATAGCGATCTCGCAGGCTATAACGCGCAAAGCTTCGATCTGCCCATGCTGGAGAGCGCGTATCAGCGCATCGGGCAAACGCTCCCGGGCCCCCCCGGCCGGCAGGTGCTCGACGCGTACCACATCTTCCGCAAGTACGTCCCGCATTCGCTGGAGCGTGCGGTGCAGCACTACAGCGGCATGCTGTTTCATCAGGAGCACCGGGCCCTGTCCGACGTGGATGCCACGCTGCGGGTGCTGAGCGGACAGGTGCGTGAGCACAAGCTCGAGGGCTCGTTGCCCGCGGTGGTGCAGGCCGTGCGCCACCCATACCTGGACGCTGACCGCAAGCTAAAGCAGGAGGGCAATACCGTGGTGTTTGCCTTCGGTAAGTACAAGGGCACGCCAGTGGGCGACGTCATCGACCGCGATCCCGGGTACGTCGACTGGGCCATCCGTGAGATCGGCGGCGAGATGGCAGAGATCCTCGCGGCGGAGCGGTAAAGATGTGCGGCAGCAGGTGTAGCCGAATTCGAGCCGCACCCTGGCGTCTGGTACCGCATCATCCAATGCCTGTACGTGCTACGCTACGCCTTCACGGGAGTGCTGGCGCGCACCACATCCGCATCCGTTGGGCCCTGGGCGTCGTAACGCGCCACGAAGGCATCCAACTGGTCGGGGTCATCGGCGCCGGGCAAGGGGCGTGTAGCGGTGGTGCAAGCGGCGTCTATGCCAAGCTGCGCGCTCACCTGATCGGCCACGGCTTCTGCCATCTGGCGATACGTGGTGAGCTTGCCGCCCACGATGCTGAAGAAGTTATCAACGCCGTCGTTGGCATGGTTGAGCACGAAGAAGCCGCGAGAGATGCCCCGCCGGTCGCCCTTCGCCTCATCAGGCGCATAGAGCGGCCGGACCCCCCACCACGTGCGTACGACGGGGGCATCGGCAACGGCAGGTAGCATCTGCGCACACTCCCGAATGGATTTTTCAATCTCCCAGTCGGCTTTCTCGTAGTTGTCGGGGTCCGTTACCGGAACGCTGGTAGTACCCAGCACCACCTCGCCGGCGTGCGGCACGACGATGTCGCCATCCTCGGGGTCGCGGCAGCGGTTGAGCGCTGGGCCGAGGCCGTCGTATTCAACCGAGATCATCACGCCGCGCGACGGGGCCATCTCTACCTTCACGCCCGCCATGGCCGCGACGGTTTCGGCCCAGGCGCCGGTGGCATTCACCACAATGCGGGGTACCACGGTATCGTTGACCTCGCCTCCAAGGATAGCCTTCACCACGCGGCCATTCTCAACAACGAGATCTTCAAGCGGGGCATGCGGGTAGATGGTACCCCCGTGTGCTTCCGCATCGGCCGCGTTGGCAGCGCTCAGCCGGGAGGGATAGACGACCCCATCCGGCACCCACATCGCGCGCTCCACGCGGTCGGAGAGCCCAGGCACCTGATCTTGAGCCTCGGCTGCCGTGAGCAAGCGGGTCTCAATTCCGATCTCTGCGCAGGCCGCACGCTTTTCGTCGAAGTAATCCGCGTCGTCTCCGGGAAGCTGCACGAACAGCCCGCCGGTATCGCGTATGCAGTGCCCGGCGATGGACCGGAGCACCTGATTCTCCGCGATGCACTCCTCAGCGCCGATACGGTCAGCTTCGGCGTAGCGCGCGCCGCTGTGCAGGAGGCCATGTGAGCGGCTGGTGGCCCCGCTGGAGAGTCCATTGCGCTCGGCCAGCGTCACGTCGATGCCCCGCAGGGCAAGATCCCGGGCAATGCCCGTCCCTGTGGCGCCGCCCCCTATCACCAGTACCGTGGTCGTGTATGTCATAATCCCTGCTTCATGAAATGAGAAATCCGGCAAACCTGCAGTCACGCGCGGTGCAGACGTAGCCGTGAGGGGGCAGGGCTGCGTCTTGGAAGCGCTACTATACACCTCCACGGTAATTTCAACAGGGCGCATGGTTCAGCCATAACCTGATAAAAGACAGGCCTTTTACACCCGGCCCTGCCTGAGGCCAAGATGGGTATACTGGACCGTCGCGGCAACAGAGACGCTGCGGCGGCGGCGTAGGGGCGTCTCCGAGAGTTGCTGGCGGCGATGGAATACACGCGCGTGAGCAACGCGTTAGCAGCAACCGGGCCATGATCAGTCGGCAACTGACGCCCCTCAACTACCAAGAGCTTGTGGGGTCGGAACGAGGCCCGATCGTGGGGGCACTAACGCCACCATGTACCGCTTCTACCTGTAGGAAAAGGGCGCTGTGAGATATTCGTCACGAACAAGCGGCCGCAAACCGCCCTATACTGTGTGCACCACGTGGAAGATAAAGCATATGTGTACCTGCTCCCTGTATTTATTAACAGACAAGCGCTGAGGTGCCACTATGAACGTGAATATGGGATCTATCGATCGCACCATCCGCCTCCTGCTTGCCATCACGGTGGGGGTATTGTACTTCACAGGCCAGCTTTCAGGCCTTGCCGCCATCATTCTTGGCGTAATTGCTGTCGCGTTCGTGCTGACAAGCACGGCCGGGTTCTGCCCCTTGTACGCCCCCTTTGGCTGGTCTACCAAGCAGGGTTCCAGCACAGCCGGCGCTTGAACGGATTGTGAGCCGCTACAGTGGGAGACCTGTACCTCGGCATTACGGCGCCGCTTGCCCCGCAGCTACGTCAGCCGCCTCGTGCTCGCGCGACATATCCTCCAGCGTCTTGCCCATCGTCTCGTTGAGGTAACGCTTCACGAAGATGAAGGCCAGCACGCCGAAGGCTGCGTAGATACCGTACGATACGCCCAACCCAAGACCGGCCAGCATAATCGGGAAGGTCATGGTGATGAGGAAGTTGGACAGCCACTGCGTCAGCCCGGCCAGTGCCAGCGCCGCGCCACGGAAGCGATTCGGAAACATCTCGCCCAGCAGCACCCACATCACCGGGCCCCAGGAGAAGGCGAAGAACGCGACATAGGCGTTAGCCGCCAGCAGCGCCGTAAGGCCCGCGCCGTCGCTCAGCATCAGCGTATCCGCGTCGCCCGCGGCGGCGGTCCCGAAGATAAACGCCATCACGGCCAGCATCGCCGCCTGCCCGAGGGCGCCAATCAGCAGCAGCGGACGGCGACCCACTTTGTCGATCAGGGCAATGGCCACGAAGGTAAAGAAGACGTTCACCGAGCCTGTGATGACGTTCTGCATCAGCGCGCTGGACTCGTCGAAGCCGGCGGCCTGCCAGAGGGTGGCGCCGTAGTAAAAAATGACATTGATGCCGGTGAACTGCTGCAGCGCCGCCAGCCCCAGGCCGACCCACACGATGGGGTGCACGCGGCCCGTGTGTGCGCTGATAATATCGGAGATGCGCGGCTTGCGTGACTCCAAGACCGTGCTTTTGATATCGGCCACGGTTTGCGCGGCCTTGTCCTTCGCGTCAAGCAGCCGTTGTAGCACATGCTGCGCCTCGTCGGCACGCCCGGCGGCCACCAGGTAGCGGGGCGACTCCGGGATGAAGAGGAGGCTGATCAGGAAGATGGAGCCCGGGATGATCTCCATCCAGTACATCCAGCGCCACGCCTGGAAGTCCCATAGGAAGGTCGCCGACGCCCCACCCGCAGCCCCAGCGATGAGGTAGTTGCTAAGAAAAGCGACAAACAGCCCCACCACGATCATGAGCTGCTGCAGCGTGGCCATCCGGCCCCGGATGTGGGCGGGGGAGACCTCGCTGATGTACGCCGGCGCCAGCACGCTGGCGGCCCCCACCGCCACGCCCCCCACGATCCGAAAGAAGACAAACGTCGTGGTGCCACCGGCTATGCCCGAGCCCCACGCGCTGAAGATGAAGAGGCACGCCGTGGCGATCATCACGAGGCGGCGGCCGAACTTGTCAGCCACAGTGCCGGCGAAGAAGGCTCCGGCAGCACTGCCCAGCAGCATCGAGGAGACACTGAAGCCCACGCCTACCGCGTCGGAGTCGAAGGCGTCTTGCAACGCCCCGACGGTACCGTTGATCACGCCGCTGTCGAAGCCAAACAGGAATCCCCCCAGAGCCGCGGTCAGGGAGATGAGCAGCACGAACATCGTGTTGCCTTGCCCCTGCTCGGGGGAGGGGATGTCTACGTCTTGGCCGTGCATGGTGTCAAGGGGTGATGTAGATGGCGTGAACGGGGAGGGGTAGACTACGGAAGCGCTACGACTTTAGCCAATCAGCGAGGCGCTTCCTGCCTGCTCGGTGCCGGCGGTTCGGTGGGTGGCGTTCCGCACAAAGCCTTGGCGGGTCGCACTGTTGCCAGTTACAACCCCTCCGTCGGTGCTTTGCGGCGCAGTACGCGTCCCGCATACGCCGCCGGGACCAGACGTAGAGCGGATCGCTCAAGCACAGGCTCAGGAGGTGGTGGTGCCGCTGCGCCAAACAGCGGAGCGCCCGTAAGCTCAACACCTGCCTCGAGCGCATCGACCTGTACCTGGAAGCTGCCGGGTTCTACGGTGGGAGCAAGGTCCCGCCCGATGAAACTAAAGTCCTCACGGGTGAGGGTGAAGGTCAGCGTTTCGGAGGCGCCGGGGGGCAGGTCGACCTTCGCAAAGCGTTTCAGCCTGCGGTTGGCAGGGGTGACGGAGGCAAACGCCTGGCTCAGGTAGAGCTGCACTACTTCCTGCCCCGACCGGTCGCCCGTGTTGGTGACGGTTACCTGTACCTCCACCGTGGCGCCGTTCGCCAAGTCTTCCGTCGCGAGGGTCGAGTCCTGGACGGCAAGGTCGCTGTAGTCGAACGTGGTGTAGGAGAGGCCATGGCCGAAGGGGAAGAGCGGCTCCGCGCCGCCGGTGCCGAAGTCAGCCGCCAGGCGTTCGCTGTTTTTATGGTCGTACAGCGCATAGCCGGTCGGGCGGCTCGGGTAGGTGTGAGGCAGGCGGCCGGACGGGTTTACGTCGCCGTAGAGGATATCGGCGATCGCCTGTCCGCCTTCCGTGCCGGGATTGTAAGCAGACACGATCGCCTCCGCAGCTTCATGCACGGGGCCGAGGGTGCGCGGGCGGCCCTGTATCAGCACCAGCACCACAGGCGTTCCGGTAGCCGCTATCTCTTGCAAGAGGAGGAGTTGTGCATCGGGTAGCATGAGGGAGTGCTCCAGGTTGCCGGCCGTCTCCGTGTAGGCCCCTTCGCCCAGCGCCACGACAGCTACGTCTGCTTCGCGTGCAGCAGCTACCGCGTCCTCCAGTGCATCCATCCGGGTGAGGGTGCTGCCCGGCACGTACGTCATCTGATCGGCACCAATGCGCTCTCGGATGGCTTCCATGAGCGTGGGCCGTCCTTCGTGAAAGAGGTCCTGCGCGGCGCCACCGCCCTGCCACGTGTAGGTCCATCCGCTGTTGAGGGACTGCATCGACTGCGCCGTGGGGCCCGTCACCAGCACGCGCTGATCTTCCGAGAGCGGCAGCACGTCCTCCGTGTTGCGTAGCAGCGTGATGGACTCGTGGGCAGCCTGCAACGCCACACGCCGGTCCTCATCGCTACCGACCTCGTCTGCATGCTCAATGCCGGCCATCGGATTCTCAAACAGTCCGAGGTCGAACTTGACGCGCAGGATGCGCTGCACGGATTCGTCGATGCGCGATTCGGAAATCTCGCCATCCTCCACCAGCGAGATCAGGTGCTCGATGAAGGACACATCCGACGGCACCATGCTCATGTCGATGCCCGCCTCGATGGCCATCCGCGTAGCTTCGCGCTCATCGGCAGCCACGCGGTGCAGCGAGACCAGCTTTTTGATGTCGAGCCAGTCGGTGAGAATGAGGCCGTCGAACCCGAGCTCGCCCCGGAGCACGTCGGTCAGGAGGTGATGGCTGGCATGCACCGGCACGCCGTTAACTTCGCCAGAGTTGACCATCACCGAGGCCGCCCCGGCGTCTATCGCGGCCTGGAAGGGCGGCAGGTGATGCTCGTACAGTTCGATATCCGAGATCGTGGCCGGGGTGCGGTCGCGTCCGCTGTCGGAGGCGGAGTAGCCCACATAGTGCTTCAGGGCCACGGCAACCCGTCGCGCATCCGCCAGATCATCCCCCTGAAAGCCCCGCTGCAGCGCCAGTCCCATCGCGGTGACCAGATGCTGATCCTCACCAAACGTCTCGTACAGCCGCGGCCAGCGCAGGTCGCGGCCCACGTCCAGCACCGGGGCAAAATTCCACGGGATACCGCTGGCGCGCACATCGCGTGCGGTAATCTCGGCAATGGCTTCCACAAGATCCGTATTCCACGTAGCCGCCATGCCCTGGGCCTGCGGGAAGAGGATCGCCTCCTGCGTGTAATTCGCGCCGTGCTTGGCGTCGATGCCGTAGAGCACCGGAATGCCCAGGCGCGTTTCGCTGGCAGCCTCCTGCACCGCGCCGATCACCTCGTGCCAGTGGTCAAGCGGAAAGGCGGTATCCACCACATTGAGCAATGAGCCCACATGATAGTCGTGGATGATGCGGCGCAACTGCTCGGGGTCAATCGGCTGGGGAAAGGTGTCGTCGGTTGTGACCATCCCGAGCTCCAACTGTGTCATCTGTCCTACCTTCTCTTCCAGCGTCATCAGGGCCAGGAGGGAGTCCACCCGCGCATCGATATCACGGGCGCGGCTCCCGGTGCCCTCCGACACCACCCGGTTGATGTATGACTGGCTCGTTGTGGAGGACAACGCCACAGGCGGCGTACCGATGTCAAGCAGCTCCACCGCTCGGTCCAACGGCATGGGCTCGCCATCAGCAGCGGCCAGGGCACCCATCTGGCTCAGCTCATTGGAGGAGGGCGGGGGAGCGTCGGTGTCCTCAGCAGCGGGACCGCCGGATGGTTCGGTGGCGGGCTGTGTTTGCGAACAGCCGACCAGCAGGCCGACGGTTAGCAAGAGCAGTGCGGACCCGAGGAGGACCACCCGAGCAGGGCGTGGCAGTGTAAGCATCATCAAAGCAAAAGCCGTAAAGATGGAAAGAGCACGGGGGTAGAGACGCAGCGGGGGTCAATTAATGGGCTCGTAAAAGCGCACCCACTCGTACTCCGACCGGACCGGGAAATTGCTATCGTCAACTTCGCCGGCGAAGCCAGGGGAATCGGACACCCAGAGGTTCATCATAATCTGCATCTCCAGGTCGGGAATCTGGTCGGGACCTACGCCAGAGACCGACGCCTGCTTCACCAGCTGGCCGTCGCGGTACCACTTGATCTCGCCGGGCAGCCACTCAAAAGCGTAGTTGTGGAACTCCTCTGAAGCATCGTAGGTGAGGCCCACACTTTCCGGGAAGGGCGGGGGTTCGAACGGATCGTTGTTGGCTGCGCCCTCCGGCCCGTCGTTGTAGAAGATGTTGGTAAGCATGGACCGGTTATTTCGGCCGAGGATCTCAATATCGATCTCCTGCCAGGGGTTGAACCGAAAGGCGAAGAAGGACGACACCGTGCCGCTGGGCCCGGCCGACTTCATGCGTACCTCGTAGCAGCCGTAGCTGTAGAACCCATCAGTGTTGTCCGTACGTAGCTCCGCGCCGGTGTACGGCTTCCCACCGAACTGCTCCTTCTTCAGGTTCAGTATCATCTTGCCGTCCTCGTAGGTGATGTTTTCCGGACGGAACGTCGCCAGGTTCCCATTGAAGGTGGCATTGCCGCGGTCCCAGAAGTCATCGTTGGGCGCCTCGAAGTTGTCTTCGAAGAACAGCTGGTACTCGTCTGGGCTGCAGGCGCTCTGCACTGCGGGTTCGCCGGGCCCAAGGTCGTCGCTTGAGTAGATGATGTCGTCAATCGTGATGGTGAACGTCTCATCCGGAAGGTTGCCGATCGCAAACACCACGTTGAGAATCCGTGAGGACAGTACCCCATCGCCGCCCGGGTTGACGCTGTTGTCAACTTCGAAGGCACTAAAGGGCACGCTGACGCGCGTGTATTCATTGGAGCCGGGCTCCACGAACAGGTCGAAGCGGAATTCATCGTCAACGGGGCCGTCGCCGTCAAACGTGCCGGACCCACTCTGGTCTTCCTGCAGGTTGATCTCCAGTTGGAAGGGTTGCGTGGCGTCCGACTTGAAGAACATGGTGAAGTAGGGGTCCTCGCCCAGGTCGCTGACGTCCACGCCATCTGATTTTCCGAAGCCTGCAAATCCGCCTCCGGCTCCGCCGTCGACCGTGACCTCCAGTGCTGTGGAGCCATCGCTTTCCGCAGGTACATCGCTGGTTTCCGCGAGGCTGATGCCCCCACCGGCCCCCGCGAAGTCGAAGACATCGTCGATACCATTTTCAAAGTCGTCGAAGATGATCCGGCCGTCGCCGTTTTCGTCGCCCCGGAACTCGGTCACGTCGCCGTTATCATCGTCGTCATCGGCGTCGTCTCCTACCGTTATCGTTTGCGTCGTCGAAGCCGTTGCGCCTTCCTCGTCCTCAACGGTGAGGGTGACGCTGAAGTCGCCTGCCGCGTCGTACGCATGTGTGGGAGCCGCTCCGGTGTCGGTGGTGCCATCCCCGAAGTCCCATTCGCGGGAGGTAATCATGCGGTCGCCGGTGGACTCGTCGGTGAAGGTGACCGTCTCGCCGACGAGCGGATCACTGGGGCTAAAAGAGAACTGTGCTGTGGGCGGAGCGGGGCCGCCATCGTCCTCCTCGCCAGGGATATCCGCGCGGCGTGCTAACCGGTCGACAAGGACGGTCCCGGTAAAGGTATCCGACTGCCCAAGGGCATCGAGGGAGCCCCCATCATTGACAAGGAGCACCAATTCCTGGACGTCGGTTGGATCCGCTGGCTGGCCGTCGAACTGCGCAAAGTTGTTGCGGAAGTCAAAGTAGTACTCGCGGAACGTGCCGTCGGCAGGGACCTCTTTGATAAGTGGCGCGATGCTGGCGTTGGCATCCGGCCCACCGGTGTTGAGTGCCATGCGCACGATGGCTGGCCCGGCGCTCTCTTCCGTTACCTGCATGCGTGCAACTACCACCTGGGTATCGGTGAAGTCGACGGTTTCACTTAGTATGTGTACTACGCCTGGGAATACCCCTGGACCGCCTGCACCGTCAGCATCCAGCACAAGCCGTCCACCTTCGCCGCGGGCCCCAATGCCGTTAAAGCCGAAGAAGTCGTCAACTACGCCACCGCCCGCGTAGTCGATAATCAGTTCATCATCGAAGCCTACAGACCCGACCAACTGAATCGTCACGGCTTCGCTGCCCGAGCGGAAGACGACCCGCTCGGTGAAGCTGCTGATTTCCTCGGGTGGGGAGAACGTGACGTCAAAGGTGCTGCTGCCATCCGAGGCCGAGCCCTCTTCCTCCGCAACCGCGATGCTGAAGGGTTCCGGTACTTCGTCGGGACGGGGTGGGGACGATAGGGCACTGTAGGAAAGCGTCAGCTGCTGCGTGGTGTCCGGCGTGCCGGGCGTCACCTCGAAGCTGATGCGGGACGTATTCGGCGCGATGATGTTATCGCCATCGCTGTTCACCACGCCCTGGTCACACCCGCTGAGCAGGCTTCCAGAGAGCAGCAAGAAGGCCCCGACCAGCAAGCTAAGTAACAAGGTGCGGGGAGTGGAAGGCAGGGGGGCGGTCGATAGGGTCATAACGGCAGGGCGATCAAAAGTAGAGGAAGGGTGCAGCTAAGCGGAGGGGGCAGACCAGGCACGTGCGCGCTGCAGCAGCGCGGGACCCGTCGCCATAGGCTGGCGCTTGGGCGCTTAGTAGCCCACGTTTTGCTCCAGCACTCCATTGCTGAGGTCAATTTCGCGCTGAGGAATGGGCATTCGCTCGTGCACACCTGCAACAAACCCGGCGCTACCAAGCACCTCGGGTGCACGGCCTTGCCGCACCAGATCGAAGAAGCGCAGGTCTTCCATCGCCAGCTCCAGGCGGCGCTCCCGGTAGATGGCCTCGCGGAGTTCGTCCTGGTCGGTGGTGGTGATGTCGGGCAGCACGCCTGACGGGTCGCTGGCATTGTTGCGTGCGCGCTCCCGCACGGCGTTCAGTGATGCGAGTGCCGCGGTAGTGTTGCCGTTTTCATTGGCTGCCTCGGCGTGCCACAGCAGCACATTGGCGAGGCGGAGGTACCGCACGTTGCTGGGGCCTTCAAACACCCCCTGCCCGTTGTTCTGTGGATACTCGGCTTGCGGAATCCAGATTTTCTGGTTGTGATAGCCCGACGGACTGGCACCGCCATCAACCACCGTGCCGTCGGGCATGACCTGGCCGTCAAAGATGACGGTGGCGTCGAGGCGCGGGTCATTGCTATCGAAAGCGTCAACCAGGCCTTGCGTGGGGTTTTTAAAGCCAAAGCCCCAGGTGGAGCGGCTGGCCTGATACACGTTGCCAAAGTAGCCTTCGAGCTGGTTGGCGAGCGTGCCGTAGTTGATCTCGAAAATGGAGCCGGGGCCATGCTCGCCGCTCGTCCGGAAGATGCCCCCGAAGTCGGCGGCCAGCATGTATTCGCCCGAGGTAATGATCTCAAACGCGAGGGTCTCCGCCGGGCCAAAGTCGTTCTGGAAGATGTACGCCTTTACGAGGAGGGCCTGGGCGGCGCCTCGGGTGGCGCGTCCATATTGCGACGAGGGGCGTTCGCTCTTGGTCGGCAGCACCTCGATGGCTGCCTGAAGGTCCGATTCAATCTGCTCCCATACCTCCGGCTCGGGAGAGCGGGCCTGGTTAGCACTGCCGATGGTTACCGGGCCGTCCAGCAGCACAATGCCGGGGCCGGTGTTCGTCCCGGGCTCCATCCCGAACGCCTGGAGCAGGTAAAAATAGGCGTAGGCGCGGACGAAGCGGGTCTCGGCGAGGATTTCCGCTTTCTCGTTTTCATCCATCTCGATGTCCGGCACACGGTTCAGGATGCGGTTCGACCGCGTCACGGCCTCGTACAGGCTGCTCCACATCTTCGCGACGTAGAGGTTGCTCGGATTGACGGTAAAGTTCTGCACCTCGTCGATGTCGGGCTGGTCGTTCTGGCTTTCGCCACCCTTGAAGGCGTCATCCGACGCTACATCGCCGAACACCATATCGTAGCCGGCCAGGAACTCAGGCGCGCCCTGATAGGAGGCTCGCTTTTGTTGCTGGATCGCATCATAGGCGCCGGCGAGGGCCCGGTTTGCATCATCAGCGGTCAGAAAAAAGTTTGCCGACGTTTGCTCGCCCTGCGGTTCGATATCGAGCATGTTGTCGCAGCCGCTGACGACGATGAGCAGAGCCAAGAGGAGGACAGCCGCACCGGGGACAACGGTTCGGAACGGGAGCGAGCGACGAAGGGAGCGTATCGAAAAGATCATGAGCACAGAGCGAGATCGGAAAGGGTCAGAAGCAGGGCCTTGCAAGAGAAGGCCGAAGCGCGAGCCGTGACGGCTGGCCTCCGGCAGTGGAGGGGTTAAAACTGAAAGTCGACACCCACGGTGATGGTGCGCGCCTGGGGGAAGTTGCCGCGGTCGATGCCGCGGTCGAGCACGCCATTGCGCTCGCCGATTTCGGGATCCAGGCCGTCATAGCCGGTGAGGGTAAGCAGATTCTGCGCCCCCACGTAGATGCGGGCTCTGCGCACCGAGGTGCCCATCGCATCGAACAGGCGGTTCGGCAGCGAGTAGCCCAGCGTTACGTTTTTGAGGCGCAGGTAGGAGCCGTCACGCACATAGCGATCGGACAGACGGGTATTCTGGTTGGGGTCGTTGACCGTCAGGCGGGGGGTGTCGTTGCTGGTCCCCGGCCCGGTCCAGCGGTTGCGCATGGTGTCGTCCAGGTTGAAGATGCCGGAGCCCCGCGTGTAGAACTCATAGGCTGCGAAGACATCATTGCCTGCTACGCCCTGCAGCAGGAAGCTGAAATCCACGCCCCTGTAGCCCACGCGCCCCTGGATACCATAGGTAACGTCCGGGAAGGGGTTGCCAATAAAGGTCCGGTCCTGGTCATCAATCACCCCGTCGCCGTTGAGGTCGCGGAAGCGAATATCGCCGGGGGCGGTGCCGCTGGACTGGAAGGCGTGCGCGTCCACTTCCTCCTGGGTCTGGAAGATGCCGTCCGTAACGAAGCCGAAGAAGGACCCGATGGGTTGCCCCACGACGGTGCGCGTGATCGGTCCCTGTCGGTACCCTCCGCCCGTGATGGCATCGCTGCTGCCAAGGCTTAGCACCTCGTTGCTTACGGTGGCGATGTTGCCCGTCAGCTGGTAGGTGAGGTCGCCCCCGAGCGCCTCATCCCCCCAACCCAGGGACAGCTCAAACCCGCTGTTTCTGATGTCCCCCGCATTTTGCACCTGCCCGAACCGCTGCGCGCCGCTCGTTGAAAGCTGCGGCACGCCCAGGAGCAAGTCGACGGTGTTTTTGACAAAGTAGTCGGCCGTAATATCGAGGCGATCCCCGAAAAGGCTGGCATCCACCCCGAGGCTGGTCTGGCGCGACTCCTCCCACTTCAGGTCTGGGTTTCCGGCACCGGCCACGGTGGCACCCGGGAAGACATTGTTTTCCGGGCCAAGGCTATAATTCCGAAACCCTTCGATGCCCGTCAGGAAGAGGAAATCGCCAATCCCGTCGTTGCCATTGATGCCGTAGCCGCCCCGAACTTTCAACTCATTCACGAAGTCGACATCAGTCATAAAGGCCTCTTCCGAAAGGCGCCAGGCCACGGAGAACGAGGGGAAGAAGCCGTAGCGGTTATTCTGCCCAAAGCGGGAGGACCCATCGTACCGGGCGACCAACGTGGCAAAGTAGCGCCCCTCGTATCCGTAATTAACACGGCCGAAGTACGACAGCACGCGGGATTGCGTAAGGGAGCCTGTGGCGCCCTGGCTTTCGGTGCCCTGCTGTAGGTAGCGCAGCGAGGGATCGTTGTTGGGAAGCCCTGTGCGGTTGGCACTGATAAACTCAAACTCGTTCCACTCGGCCGACGTCCCGCCCAGCACTTCGACATCGTGCGCGTCCGCCAACACGCGGTTATAGGTGGCTGTGTTGGTCCAGATAAGCGACGAGCGCCGGTCGGTGAAGCGGGAGACGCTGTTGATGGCGTTCGTAAACTCCGGGCTGACGGCGTAGGTGGGGGTAAACCCATAGTTGTCGCCGTAGCGCAAATCGAGCCCGAAGTCGGACCGTATACTCAAGCCCTCAATAGGCCGGAGCACCCCAAAGACATTGCCCGCCAGCCGGGTCGCCCGGTCCTCCGAGTTGTTGAAGTCAAGCACCGCCACCGGGTTGAAGGCGTTGTTGCCAAAGCGGCTGAAGGTGTAGTTGTCGGTGGTGTTGAGGGACGGATCGCGAACAGGCTCGGTGGGCTGAAACTGAAGCGTCTGGATCATGAAGTTACGCACATCGTCGCCCTCCGGCACGGTGTTGCGGAATTCACGCCCGATGGAGAGATTTTCACCAACGGTGAAGAGATCCGATGGCGCGGTATATTCGGAGTTGATGCGGAAGTTGATCTGCCGGAAGTCCGAGGTTTGGACAATGCCCTGCTCATCGGTAAAGTCGCCGCTGACACGAAAGCGAAACTGGCTGCTCCCGCCAGAGACGCCCATCGAGTACTTCTGAAAGGTCCCCGTTTGAAAGATCTCATCTTGCCAGTTGGTGGTTTGCCCCCGGAACGCCGCTGGGTTGTCATAGACCGGTGCTTGCCCGGCGTTGATGGCGGCCTCATTACGGAGCGTGGCATACTCGGCGCCGCCAAGCATATTTAGCTGCCGAATGGGTTCGGCTGTGCCAACCTGCGCAGAGAAGTCGACCTGCGTCTGACCACCCGCGTCTCCTCGCTTGGTGGTGATGAGAATGACGCCGTTGCTCCCCTGGGTGCCGTAGATCGCGGCCCCCGCAGCATCTTTAATGACATCGATAGAAGCGATGTCGCTGGGGTTAAGGTAGTTGGGCCGGTCGGGGAGGGGCAGGCCGTCCACCACATAGAGCGGCTCGTTATTACCCGGTGACCCCACGCCGCGAATGCGCACGCTGAAGCCCTGGCCCGGACTCCCCGAGTTCTGCGTCACCACGATCCCCGGCACCGTACCCTGCAGCGCCTCTTCGGGGCTCACCAGCGGGCGGTCAGCGATATCCTGTGTCGAAATCGACGAGATGGACGTCGTAAGCTCGTTGCGTCGCCGCTCGCCGTACCCGATCACCACCAGCTCGTCGAGCAGGGCATCCGGCGCCAGGCTGAAGTCGACCTCCGTCGTCTGCCCGGCGGCCACGACAATGTCCTCCCGGATTTCCGGACGGTAGCCCACAAAGGAGGCTCGCACGGCATACGTGCCCGGCTCTACATTGTCAAGCGTATACCGTCCGTTTACATCAGCTACCGTTCCTCGCTCCGTACCCACGATGAGGAGGTTCGCCCCCGGCAACTCAAAGCCGGTATCAGCCTCAGTAACGGTACCCGAGATCGTGCCGGTTTGGGCAGAGGCTATGGGCCCGTGCAGGCTATAGCCGATGATAAGAAAAGAAGCAACCAGTAGTAGCCTGTTCCAGGTCATAACGGTAGGGGACGCTAACGAAAAGAATGTCGGGGCTTGTAATCAACGCCGGGCAAAGCGCTTCCGGTACGATCCGGCTGCGGGCATGCTCAGGGAAACGATCACACATGAAAACGAGATCTACAGAGTGAAACCGGTTTCAGGCTGCAGCGAAAAAAATAATGAAACGGGTTTCATTTGCCCTGTATGATAGCGCTTCCACTGGCAGAATTGCAAACGTGCACTCCAATTTCTCCCAAAATGGCCCTCTACTGGGCAGAATCGCAGAATGGCGGGGCAGATTCGTATCCCTCAGACGACAAACACACGCGCAGTGCGGAGGGAGGAAGGGTTCACTGTCTCCAGGTGCCGAAGCCACCGGTTGCCACTTCCGGGGGGTGGGATGCAGCTTCCGGCTTAACTGCTGGATCGTACGATTAACTCCGAAGACAGGATTTGGGAGCGGGGCGCAGTAGACGCCTCGGCCTTTAACAACGTCAGCAAGCGTTCGGCGGCCTGCCGTCCGAGGTCGTACACAGGTACGCGCACCGTCGTCAGGGGTGGGGTGCTGTAGCGCGCGCTGGGGATGTCGTCAAACCCGGCCAGGGCCACGTCTTCTGGAATTCGAAAGCCGGCCTGTTGCAGCGCGGCCATAGCCCCAATCGCCATGTAGTCATTGCAGCAGAAGAACGCGTCGGGGACCACATCGAGCGCCCGGATTTTCTGGCCGGCCGCAAAGCCACTGGCTTGCGTAAAGTCTCCGGGAATGACCACCTGGGACGCAGGGTCGAGGCCGGCCTCGCGAAGGGCGGTCTCATAGCCGGCCACCCGCTCCCGCACGTCTTGGCTATCGGGGGGGCCGAGGATGATCCCGATATGGGCATGGCCCCGGTCGATGAGATGGGTTGTGGCTTCGTAGGCGCCGCGCCGATTTTCGATTTGAAACGCATGAACAGCAGGGTCTGTGACGGGGCTATTCATGAACACGACGGGGATCTCAAGCGATGGACCGTCAAGCAAGGCCTGCTGCGCTTCGACGTGGGTGGTCATCACCAGGAGGCCATCCACGCGGCCGCGCAGGGCGTCTACCGCCGCTTCGTTTTCGCTCAGGCTATAATGCGCGCTGGAGATGAGCAGGAAGTGGTCCGCCGCGCGCGTCACTTCATCGATGCCGCGGATGATCTCCGAAAAGAACTCGCCGTGGGGCGCCGGCACGATAAGGCCAATCGTCTGCGTGCGGCCGTGACTGAGGCTCTGCGCCGTCACGTTGGGCCGGTACCCCATGCGCTTGGCCACCGCGCGCACCCGCTCGCGCGTCTCTTCCGTAACCAGCTCGCCGTGGTTGTACACGCGGGAGACCGTCGTAGCCGAGACGCCG
Source organism: Rhodothermaceae bacterium Tc-Br11_B2g6_7 (assembly GCA_001564055.1). Lineage (GTDB taxonomy): Bacteria > Bacteroidota > Rhodothermia > Rhodothermales > Salinibacteraceae > Tc-Br11-B2g6-7. Next base: position 29,691 of record LKNB01000008.1, on the reverse strand, counting down.
GCGACTTTCGCAACGTCGCGGATGGTAACAGCCATAGGGTGAAATACAGGGTCAGGGCAGAGCGCGATAGCAGCACAGGGCAAGCCGTGCGGAGTCCCTTAACACTATACGGCTCAACCTCGGTTTCCCACCGCTATCTATCGCGCTTGCCTTGCCTCAGCACCGGCTACTCGTTGTCCCCAAAATACTTCGCCTCTACCTCAGGCGTCACGTCGTCAATTGGTTCGCCTCTCAACACTCTCAGGGTTGCCTCTTGGTAGGCTGGTAGTTCGGGACCGCGCATTTCTTGTATTACCTCGCGGTAGTCGCCTATGGTCTGCAAGTAAGGCCCGGCATTCATGCGCTGGTTGATAAACAGGGTGGTCAGTTCCCGCATGTACTCCTGGGCATAGTACGTTGTCGTGACCAGCTCAAGGACGTCAAAATCCATGTTCGAGAGGGCGCCCGAAGCCCGGGCGGCTTCGTAGGCGCCCTGATTGAACAGGTACCCCGGTGCCCCAAAGAAAGGATCCAGTGGGGCATCCGGCCCGCGCTGCTCCTGCAGCACGGCAAGCGAATCGTCAATGGTCTGAAAGCGCTCGCGCTGGCGCGTAGTTTGCGCCAGATTCTGCTCCAGTTCCCGCGCCATGCTCTCTTGGGCGGTCTCCACCGCACGGGCTTCTGCTCGATCCGTGCGCTACTCGTTCAGCGCAAAGCCCAGCACGACGCTCAGCATAATCGCGACCATCTCAATGGCCAGCACGCCCCAGGAAACGGATTCGCGTTTGAATAAGGGCATAGCGTGCGTGGCCAGCGATTGTTAGGTATACGGTTTTTCACTGCACGTAAGATAGCGAATGCGGGGAATAGATGCCATGGCTGATCGCTGTGGCCTTCCGCGTGCGTCTCTTGCGCGTTGTGAGGTGAAGGCTTCAGCATCATGTAGCGCCTCGTGCGCCGGCTCGATGAGACATTCCACGACAACAAGAAAGACGCCCTGATGGCTCGTTCTGCACTCCGCGCTATTTTCGTTCGAATCAATCACCTGGGGAGGTCCCTCATGTCCAGCTTTGTTGTGAACACCCACCGCCATGATCCCTACCGCAACTTCAAATTCAGCGTAATGGTGGATGGCCGACTGGTGCCCGACATCATCCGGGTGAGTCCGCTGAAGCGCACGACGGAAGCCATAGCCAGTCGCTCCAGCGGTGATCCCAGCCAGTTTCGGGTGTCGCCAGGTCCGTCGTCGTTTGCGCCGATCACTATTGAGCGCGGCCTCACGCACGACCCGACGTTTGAGGACTGGGCCAACCTCACGTTCAACCCACAGGGCGATGCCGCAATGTCGCTGAAGGACTACCGCAAGGACATCCTGATCCGCCTGCACAACCTGCAGGGCACGGTGGTGATGGCGTTTCAGGTGTATCGCTGCTGGGTGTCCTCCTACGAAGCGCTTCCCGCGCTGGATGCCACCAATGCAGCGGTGGCGACCGAGCGCATTGTGCTGCAGCATGAGGGCTGGTTGCGCGACCGGGAGGTGAGCGAGCCAGCAGAGACCTGAGCCGGGTGGGAGCAAGCCGGACGCCCCATGCCCTTCGGTTACCTCTCTGCTGCGGTAGCCTTTTTCCTCTGCGCGGTGTAGGTTGCAGGCGGGCTTCCCGGCCTTTCGCCTTGCACCTCCGCTCACTTAACGGCTCCTTATGTTCGACTTCACCGCGACGTACACCGATCAGTACCAGATCACCATGTCCCAGGTGTACTTCCACAAGGGGCTGCAAGACGAAACCGCCGTCTTTGACTACTTCTTTCGCGACCTGCCTTTTGGTGGAGGCTACGCCATTTTCGCGGGGCTTGAGGACCTTCTGCAGGCAGCAACGAACTTGCGTTTTGATGCCAACGACCTGGCGCTTCTCAAAAAAGAAGGCATGGACGCGGCATTTCTGGATTACCTCGAGGACTTTCGCTTCACGGGCACCATCCGAGCCGCGCGGGAAGGGGACCTGATCTTTCCCAACCGGCCGGTCGTTTCGGTAGAAGGCTCCATCATTGAGGCGCAACTGTTGGAGACGCTGCTGCTGAACACCCTGAATTACCAGTCCCTGATTGCTACCAAAGCGAGCCGGATGTGGCTATCCGCCAACGGCCGGACGCTGGTCGACTTCGGGCTGCGCCGGGCGCCTGGTACGGGGGGGTATGCCGCCAGCCGGGCCGCTGTGATTGGCGGGTTCGAGGCCACGAGTAACGTGCGCGCCGGGCGGGACTACCACATCCCCATCTCGGGGACTATGGCGCACTCCTTCGTGCAACGCTACGACGATGAGCTGGAAGCCTTTCGTGCTTTTGCCGAGATCCGGCCGCACGACTGTGTGCTGCTGGTGGACACATACGACACGCTGGAGAGCGGGATGCCGCATGCCATTCAGGTAGGCCAAGAAATGGCGGCCCGGGGCGAGCAGCTCAAGGGCATTCGGCTGGACAGCGGAGACCTCGCCTGGCTGGCCAAGCAGTCCCGTGCAATGCTCGATGAGGCCGGGCTGGAAGAGGTAAAAATTGCAGTCTCCAACCAGCTGGACGAGCACGTGATCAAGAGCTTACTGGATCAGGAGGCGCCCATCGACCTGTTTGGGGTCGGCACGAGCCTCGTGACGGGCCGGCCGGATGCGGCGCTGGACGGGGTGTACAAGCTGGCGTTTGCCAACAACGAGCCCCGCCTGAAACTCTCCGAGAATATTGAGAAGGTCAACCTGCCCGGCCGCAAGCAGGTATTCCGGCTGGTATACCCGGATGGGTCGTTCTATGGGGGCGAGGTGGTGGGGCTGACCGACGAGCCGGCGATCGACGTGATGTACCACCCCACAGAGCCCGAAAAGGTGCTGGATCTGGAGCGGTTTGAGCTACAACCGCTGCTCCACCCGGTGATGGTAGAGGGCGAGCGGACGACCGAGCCACAGCCCGTACAGGAGCTTGCGGCGTTCAGTCAGGCGCAACTCCGCCACCTGCCCGATGAATTCAAACGATTCGAAAACCCGCACCTCTACAAGATCGGGCTGTCACAAGCGCTTCTTGAGGAGCGAGATCGGCTCATGCGGGCGCATCGGGGGGGATGAGGGGAGAGGGCGTGTGGGCGGGAGGGCGAGGGGGCGAGGGGGCGCGCGCGTTGCGGGTGCATCAGTGCTTTTGTATGCTTTGTTAACGGCATTCACCTGTTGGAACGGTACTTCCTGGTCGTTGGAATTATGCATCAACCCCCAAGACGAGCACCATGGCCCAACAAACGCGTGACGTTGCTACCCCCTGGCCGAAACTGCCGGCCTTACAGGACTGGCAGGATACCTGCACCACGGTCCACATGTGGACGCAGGTTGTGGGCAAGGTGCGCCTAATGCTTGCCCCGTGGATCAATCACTCGTGGGGCTCGGCACTTTACGTGACGGCTCATGGCTTGACGACCTCGCCCATACCGTACAAGGACCGCACGTTTACCATTGACTTCGATTTCCTCGACCACAAGCTTATCATCATCACCTCCAAGGGTCGCGAACTCTCGTTTGGGCTGGAGCCCATGAGCGTGGCTGCCTTCTACGACAAGGCATTCGAAGCCCTTGCGGTACTGGATATCCACGTGGATATCCTTGCGCGCCCGGTGGAGGTCCCGGAGGCGATTCCGTTCAAAGAGAACACGCAAGACAACAGCTACGACCCGGTGGCCATGCGTCAATTCTGGCGGGCCCTCGTGCAGGCGGACCGCGTGTTCTCTGTGTTTCGTGCGCGGTTTATAGGTAAGTGTAGTCCGGTGCATTTTTTCTGGGGCGCGTTTGACCTGGCTGTGACGCGGTTTTCGGGGCGCGAGGCGCCTGTGCATCCCGGCGGCGTTCCCAACTGCGCCGACTGGGTAATGGAGGAGGCCTATTCGCACGAGCTGGCCAGCGCGGGCTTCTGGCCCGGGACGGGGCTCGGGGAGGCTGCGTTCTACGCGTATGCTTATCCGGAGCCGGAGGGCTACCGCGACGCCCCTGTCGAGCCTGCTGAGGCTTACTTTCACGAAGCGATGGGAGAGTACGTGTTGCCGTATGAGGCCGTGCGCACCGCGGCTGATCCGGACGCGGTCCTTCTGCGCTTCCTACAGCACACCTACGAGGCCGCCGCTACCCACGCGCATTGGGATCGGGAGGCGCTGGAGCGCCGGGAGACCTTTCCGAAGTAGCATCGCCGCACCGTATGCCTGGGGAGCAGCCCTCCTTCAGGGGGAGCCCTACGTCTCAAACCGGCGGCCCTCCAGAAGCGCAGAGGGCTGTGGTAGCTCCGACGCAAAGCAGTGGCAGTTATGACCCGACCCGGGTGGATGCTGCCTGGCGCGGTGGATCGTGAGTCGTGAGGAGGCTATCCTACCTCATGCCCGCGTCTGGAAGGCCACTTTAACAGAGGGGGGCATGCCGTGCCCTGAGGCGTGGCCCCTCATGAAGCAACTCCCTCAGCCGCTTGCCAGCAGCACGATTCCATTGGCGGCCTACGACCACACGCTTAACGCAGGGCTTGGCCTGAAAGTGGCGGTCACGCCGGGGATCCAGCTGTATGGTAGCGCGCTGTTTTCACTACTGGATCAGGGCTTGCAGTCGAGTGTGGTCCCATCCATTGGCGGGGCCTTTCATTTTTAGGGATGAGGAGACCGCCTCCATGCCGCTACCACGTGCGCTAATTCATCCACCAGATCCACCCGTTGAGGGCCGCGGCGTAGCTAACCCATAGCAGGTACGGGACAAGCAGGTAGCCGGTCCATGCCTTGACGCGGTAGAAGGCCAGCAGCGTGGCAGCTATGGCCACCCACAGCACAAGGATTTCGGCAAAGGCCCAGCCCGGCGCCTGCCAGGCGAAGAAGAGCCACGACCAGAGGCCATTCAGCGCCAGTTGTACGCCAAATAAGGCGAGGGGCACAGCGCCCGCGTCGAAACCGACTTCCTTCCATACGCCCCAGGCTGCGATGCCCATGAGTGTGTACAGGAGGGTCCAGACGGGGCCAAAGACCCAGCCGGGCGGATTCCACGCCGGGCGCGTGAGCTCCTGATACCACGTGCCTGTATCGGTGGCGATGCCGCCGAGGGCCGCTACCGCAAAACAGAGCGCAAGCCACCCCACCAGGCCCAGCACGGTGCGTGTGTTCATGTTCGTGAAGGCCAGATAAAACAAAACCCTTTCGGCTGGTGGGCCGAAAGGGTGAAGAGGTGGCGGGCGGATTCGAACCGCCGTACGAGGCTTTGCAGGCCTCTGCCTAACCGCTCGGCCACGCCACCATTGTATTTTGTTATCACGACGGCCTATGGCAATGGTTTCCTCCGTACTCCGTGGTGCGGCCGGGTTTGCGGAGGGTTCATCGAGCGGTGCCCTACAGCACCTCAATAGGCCAGCCCGATGCAATGGCAATGGCGATGGCCAGCAGCACAAGGGCGAGCACCCAGCCAGCGATGGCCTTACGCGAAGCATCGCGCGCCTGAGCGGCCTCGTACCAGCGGCTGGGCCGGATGCCTTGCACAACAAAGGTGATGATTCCCGCCAGGTTAACCGCTGCAACGTTCGTCATGAGGAGCAGCGCCGCCCGGGCCGTCAGGGCCCACTCGCCAGCGCCGCCCAACAGACCCACGGCTACGGTAGGCGGGAGGAGGGCTACCGCTACCATCACCCCAATGAGCGCAGCCGAGACCCCCCGCGTAAAGGAGAGCGCCCCGGCGACGCCAGCGGCTAAGGCCAAGACTACGTCGCCGAGGTGCACCTCCGTACGGATGGCAATTTCGCCAACCGAGGGGTCGAACGGTAGCAACAGGCCCATCAGAACAGAAAGTGCAAGACTCAGCGCCAAACCGCCAACCGCCACCCTCGCGCTGCGCCGGAGCAACTTGGCGTCGCCCAGCGTGGTGGCCAGCGCCAGGGAGATACTGGGCCCGATGAGAGGAGCGATCACCATAGCTCCGATTACCACTGCCACGTTGTCGCGGATCATGCCGCCGGCCGCAACAATCGTGGAGAGGATCACCAACGTGTAGTAGGTGGACGTCACGGTAACCTCCTCCATGGCATCCTGATATAGCTCCTCTCGGCTAATGCGATACTGGTCAGAGAATGTTATGTCTGACGGTTCATCATTGGCTTCTTCCTCGTCCTGCTCCTCGTTCTCCTCCTCTTCCTCTTCCTCAATTTTTGGCCGGGGGGTAGTCGCCTCCACCGCCGTTAGCACCATCCGGTAATCCGTTGTTGCCCCGATGGTCTGATCCAGCCCATCCAGAAAGGCCTCTGTGTCGCCGGTCTCTAACAACACGCGAATGAGGCGCTCATCATCCGACGAGAGGAATTCCCAACGGCCCAGCGCCGGGTGGTCTTCGTCCAGTGTTAGCTCGCCGTCATAATCAGCAGGCAAATAGATTTCAGCAAGACGGAGGGACATGTACGCAGGCAATCAGGTGGTGAAGAAAGAACAGGTCAGCGGTCATTCGTGGGAGCAGGTGCGACGACGTACACGGGGCTGTGGGCGCTCCGGAGTACCTGCGCAGTGGTGTCGCCGAGGAGCTTCCGGTCGGTGCCGGTGACGCCATGGGAGCCCATCACAATGAGGTCAACGGTCTCCTCCTCAACAAATGTGACGATCGTCTCATCTACCCCGCCCCGTCGCACATAGTGCGCAGTTTCCACAGCGGCGTCTTCGGGGGCGCTGGCGTCGGGATGTTCACTATCAGAGGCTAAAGACACCTCGGCGTCCAGCGCAGCGAGCGCGCGCGGGGCGTTGTCTACTATCGCATCGTCCATCTCGCGGACGGTAAAAGAGGGCAGCCCGGTATCGGAAAAGACCGGCACGGTGCGCCGTTCCGCCACAAACAGGAGCGATACATGGGCGTCGTACAACGCGGCCAGCTCCTTGCCCCGGCGCACGGCCTGCTGGCTGTGCACCGAGAAGTCCACCGGCACGAGGATGTGCTTGATGGGCCCGGTGCGTGCGCGCTTCCGCACAGCCAGCACATCGCGCGTCGTGTGGCGGATGATGCGCTCGGCAACGCTCCCCAGCAGCAAGCGCCGGACACCGCCCCGCCCGTGTGTGCCTATGACGAGCAGCCCGGCCGCTACTTCTGTAGCATACCGCTCCACCGCATCGGCCACGTCGGGGCCCTCCACCAGTGCCTTGGTGGTTTCCAAGGCGCCCTCGTCGTTGGGCCCCTGGTTGGCGCGGACCTCCTTGAGCTGATCGGAAAGGTCATGCCGCAGCTGTTCCGCATCATGCATGGGGAGCTCCGGCGCAGTGGTGTAGCCCCCTTCACCCGGAACGACGTGCAAGACGTGCAGGGAGGCGTCGGTGCGATAAGCAAGGTCCACACCGAAGGAGAGCGCCCGCGTGGAGGCTGGCGAGAAGTCAGTAGCAAATACAATACAATCGTGCATATGAGAGCAGGGAAAGCGTCAAGAAAAAGCGAGGGGTAGACGTATTCGGACCCTTAAGGATACCCATAGAGCAGGTAAAGTTGCGAGTCTGAGGGCGGATCGTCCGGCTGGCCTGTACAACCAAGGAAACCGTGCGGAGGTGGGCTCGTCAAGTAACACGGTTTTTGCTCGCTACCGCTTCTGCCAATCTTCCCCGCCCGTGTTTGTGGCTGTCCGCTACGTCCTGCTTTCCCTTGCGCTGATCTTCACCGGCTACCTCACCGCGGCGCCGATGGCTGCTGCCGCCCCACCCACCGCTCCGCTACACACTGCGGTGGCTGATACAACGGAAACGGAGGCGAACGAGGAGGACGAGCCCGAGGGGCCGCTACCGCTGGCGGCCGAACGCACGGTTTCGTTTACGACCTCGCAGGCATCGTGGTTGTCGCTGGATGTGCATCCCGACGGCGCCGTGCTTGTCTTCGACCTGCTGGGCGACCTTTACACGCTGCCGCTGGACGGGGGAACGCCCGAGCGCATTACAGAAGGCATGGCCTTCGACAGCCAACCACAGTTTAGCCCCGACGGGGACCGGATCGTCTTCATCAGCGACCGCAGCGGGGGCGAGAACGCCTGGCTGTACGACTGGACTGATGCGGACGCGGAGCCGGAGCAACTCACGACGGGAAATAACAACAACTATCAGTCGCCTACCTTCACTCCGGATGGCCAGTACGTAATCGTGACGCGCTCCTCCGCCGGCCTGGGCGGCCGGCAGCTGCACCTGTTTCACGTGGACGGCGGCTCGGGAACGCAGCTGATGTCGGATTCCGACCTGCATAAGACCGGCGCGGCCTTTGGCGCAGATGATCGGTTCGTGTGGTTTGCCGAGCGGGGGAGCGGAAGCTGGGAGTACAACGCGCAATTCCCGCAGTACCAGTTGGCCACCTACGACCTCAACGAAGGCGAGCGACAGCGCCGCAGCGCGGCCTTTGGCTCCGCGTTCCGGCCGACGCTCTCGCCCGACGGTCAGTACCTCGTATATGGGACGCGCTACGATGGGCACACGGGGCTCCGCGTCTGGAATCTGGAAACGGACGAAGAGCGCTGGCTTGCCTACCCGGTACAGCACGACGATCAGGAATCCCGTGCCACGCGCGATGTGCTGCCCGGGATGGCCTTCACGCCGGATAGCCAGCACCTCGTAGCCTCCTACGGGGGGCGCATCTGGCGACTGCCGATTGAGGGCGGCGATGCGGTGCAGGTGCCGTTCGAGGTGGACGTGGAGCTTGACGTCGGGCCTGAGGTGGCGTTCGACTATCCGGTGGATGACAGCGCCTCGTTCACGATCTCCCAGATCCGGGATGCCGTGCCTTCGCCCGATGGCGAGCGCCTGGCGTTCACCGCGCACAACCGGTTGCATGTGATGAACCTGCCGGATGGTGAGCCACGGCGATTGACCCGTTTCGATGGCAACATTAACGAGCATCAGCCCACCTGGGCGCCCGATGGCCGTCATGTGGCGTTTGTGACCTGGACAGAAGATGAGGGCGGCCACGTCTACCGCGCCCGCACGACCGGCAGCGTGCAAACCCAACAGCTCACGCAGCAGCCGGCTTATTACCGCGACGCGGCCTGGTCACCAGATGGTGATCGCATCGTGGTCGTTCGAAGCGGGGCCGAGGCCCGCCTCGATGGCTACGCCCGCACCGGCAACGACCTCGTCTGGCTGCCCGCGGATGGAGGTGAAACAACACTCATTCTGCCGTTTGGCGCTCACCGCACGCCGCACTTCACCAGCGATCCGGACCGGATTCATGCGTACCACCCCAGCGATGGACTCGTGTCCTTTCGGTTTGATGGCACCGATCGGCGGGCCCACGTGCAGGTCCAGGGGAGCACCCCTCCAGGCAGCTCCTCACCACAGATGCCCTCCACCATCTTGCGGGCACCCGAAGGTGATCAGGCACTGGCGCAGATCGGCAACGACCTCTACACCGTAACCATCCCCCGCACGGGCGACACGCCGACCATCTCCGTAGCCAACCCCGACAACGCGCCCTTCCCCGCGCGCAAGCTTACTGACATCGGCGGGCAGTTCCCGGCGTGGGCCTCTGACGGCCGCACCGTGCACTGGTCGATTGGCAACGCGCATGTCATTTATAGTCTGGATGATGCAGAGGCCTTCGAGCGTGAACTGGAGCGCCGACAGGAGGAAGAAGAAAACAATGCTGAGGCGAATGATGCCGACGAGAACGAGGAGGACGCGAACGACGGGCCGGAGGCGTATGAGCCAGAGGAGTTTCAGATAGCGATTGACGCCACGCGGGATCTCCCCGAGGGCATGGCGGTGCTCCGCGGCGCACGCGCCATCACCATGAACGGGGACGAAGTCATCGAGAACGCGGACGTCGTGATCCGCAACCACCGTATCCACGCGGTAGGCGCGCAGGGCACCGTTGACATCCCCGATGGGGTCGAAATCATCGACGTCAGCGGCCACACCATCGTGCCCGGCTTTGTGGATACGCACGCCCACCTGCGGCCGGCGTTCGGCATTCACAAGACGCAGGTCTGGCAGTACCTCGCCAACCTTGCCTACGGCGTAACGACCACGCGCGACCCGCAGACGGGCACCACCGATGTGCTCACCTACGGCGATCTGGTAGAGACGGGTGATCTCGTCGGACCTCGTATTTTCTCCACGGGGCCGGGTGTCTTCAGCGGCGAGCAGATCCGCGACCTGGACCATGCGCGCGATGTCCTGACCCGCTACAGCCGCTACTACGGCACCGACACCATCAAGATGTACGTAGCCGGTAATCGGCAGCAGCGGCAATGGATCATCCAGGCCGCCAAGGAGCAGGAGCTCATGCCGACCACCGAGGGCGCGCTTGATCTGAAGCTGAACCTGACGCAGATTATCGACGGCTACCCGGGGCATGAGCACAATTTCCCCGTCTTTCCACTGTACTCCGATGTGATCGAACTCACGCAGCAGGTAGGGGTGCTATATACGCCGACGCTACTCGTGACGTATGGTGGACCCTGGGCAGAGAACTACTTCTTTACCACGGAAGATGCCTACGGCGATGAAAAGCTGAACCACTTTACCCCCCATGACGAGTTGGCCAGCCGGACCACGCAGCGCAACTGGTTTCACGAGACGCGCTTCAACTTCGACCGTCACGCGCAATTCGTGAATGATCTTATCGCTGCCGGCGGAATGGCAGGCGTGGGGAGCCACGGGCAGTTGCAGGGCCTTGGCTTTCACTGGGAGCTCTGGGCGATGGCCTCCGCCGACCTTGACCCGCATGAGGCGCTCCATGCCGCCACGCGCATGGGTGCCGAGGGCCTCGGGCTGGGGCAGGATCTGGGCTCCATCGAGGGCGGCAAGCTGGCTGACCTCGTGATTCTCCGCGATAACCCGCTGGAGGACCTCCGTCATACCAACAGCATCGTCTATGTGATGAAGAACGGCCGCCTCTATGAGGGTGACACGCTCAACGAAGTGTATCCCCGAGAGCGCGCGCTCCCTGCCGGCTGGTGGCAGGATGCCGGGCCGGAGGGCGTACCCGGCCTTCACTTCACCGACTAACGCGCCGATACACGTCATAACCGTTTGCCGTAACTAATCCATCGTACGCGTCATGCAAAAGCTTATCACTGCACTGGTGGCCGTCCTTCTGGGCGGCGCCCTCTTCTATGGGCTGAGAGAACTCCTGCGGCCCAAACAGCATCCCCCGGTTGAGGCCCATCAACCCTCCAATGGGGTCGACGACCTTACGAAGCAGCAAGAAGAAGCGCTACTTCGCGAATTGAGCCAGCAGTTGTAAGATGGCTCACGGCATCAAGGAATGCCCTTCGTGCGCGCTCGACGTGGACCGCGACGAGCATCCCGACGTGTGTCCGTACTGCGGCTACGAGTACCCCAAGGAGAAGCCCACGACGAAGGCTACAGCGGCCCTGTTCGTGGTATTGATGTTGCTTTTTGTCTTTTACTCGGCCTGTTAATTCCTTCCGCTACGGCATGACCCCTCCCACTCCCGATGTGCTCCTGGGCGATGATCTCACGCCTGAGGTCTTCCTGCGCGACTACTGGCAGCAACAACCGCTGCTGATCCGCAACGCGTGGCCCGACTTTACCTCGCCGCTCTCGCCGGAGGAGCTCGCCGGGCTGGCGTGTGAAGACGGGAGCACGGCGCGCCTGGTGCTGGAGGAGGGGGGCGCGTATCCGTGGGAGATGCGCTTCGGGCCCTTTGCGGTGGAAGAGTTTACGTCGCTGCCGCCCACGCACTGGTCGCTGCTGGTGCAAGAGGTAGATCGGCTGGTGCCCGCGGTGGCGGATGTGTTGCAGCCGTTTCGGTTCATCCCCAACTGGCGCATCGACGACGTCCAGATCAGCTACGCGCCACCGCACGGGAACGTCGGGGCACACGTGGATAGCTACGACGTGTTTCTGTTGCAGGCGCAAGGGCGACGGCGCTGGCAGATCAGCTACGATCCCATTCCTGAAGCGGAGGAAGCGTTCGTCCCAGACGCCGACGTACGGATCCTGCAGGAGTTTTCGCCAGAAGCCACGTGGGTGGTGGAGCCGGGCGACCTGCTGTACCTGCCGCCTCGCGTGCCGCACTACGGGGTGGCGCTGGACGACTGCATGACCTACTCCATCGGATTCCGAGCGCCGTCGCGCGCGGAGCTGCTGCAGGCTGCGGGTGGAGCCGCCGACGCCCTCGTGGCCGAGGATGTCCGCTATGCTGACCCAGCGCCGCCGGCCCGTACGCACACCGGCGAAATCACCGCTGACGAACGCGACGCCCTGCGCACGCTTCTCCGCGGGGCCCTCCGCGACGACGCCACGCTGGACCACTGGCTGGGTCGCTACCTCACGCAGCCGACCCGTGGATCCCGCCCGCCGCTGCCAGAGGAGCGCATCAAACCGTCCGACATCCGGCGGACCATTCAGGAGGGCGGTCGCCTGCGCCGCAGTGCGATTGCTCATTTTGCGCATCTCACCCACGGCGAGGATCAAGTGACGCTGTTCGTGTGTGGCCGGGCATACACCGTCAGCGGTGCCGCCGCGCAGCTGGCCGTCACCCTCACCAGCAGCCCGCGCCTTGATGCGGCCGCCCTCGCCCCGTTCCTGGACGATGGGCAACTGCTGTTGCTACTGGCCGACCTGGCCAACGAGGGCTACCTCTACCTGAACGAGGATTGACGGCGACCCTTTGAGGCCCGCGCCAGTTACAGGTGTGCACACTGTTGCACCTACCACTTGCCCGTCATTACCAGCCCCCTGCGTGATGTCCTACTTTGAAATGGATGACCAGCACTTCCCCCTGGTCACAATTCGTTTTACTGGAAAGCCAACGGAGGAGACCTTTGAAGAGTACCTGCAGACGCTTGAGGCACTCTACGACCGCGGGGAGGTCTTCGGCATCGTGTTCGACGCGCGCGAGGCCCTGAACCTGCCCCGTAGCCTGCGTAAGCGCCAGGCCGAATGGATGGATGCAAACGCGGAAATGATTGAAGCGCAACTGGCCGGCACGGCATTCGTCATCAGCTCCGCCTTTATCCGGTCCGTCATCCGCGCCATCTTTGCCATCCGTGCCATGCCCGCGCCCTACACCGTCATGGAGTCTATCGACGAGGCGGAGGCCTGGGTGCGGGACCAGATCCGGGAGAAGCAGACGGCGTGAACCGGGGTGCTCACCGCCCTTCCCGCTGCAGGCGCCGGTGCTCATGCTCCAGCCATTCGAGCTTATACTCAGACAGCGCAAGCGTAAGGCGGTTGGCAAGCGTACGGGCGCGGGCGCGGGCCTCGCGGGGTACGCACAGCTGCACCGCCCCCTGCGTGTGCGGCAGCCGGCGTACGGCCGAAAGCGACTGCATCCGGACCGACAGCCGCGGCGGGCGCCAGAGCGGCTCCTGCAGCTCCACCGCTTCTACCTCGCGCAGGTCCAGCCGCACCTCCTTCACCGAGGAGCAGAGGCTCTTCGTGAAATCCTTCACGCAGTACTCCAGCACAAGGGTCTCCTGCTCCATCCAGGTGAGGCCCTCGGCCTCGGCCAGTCCGGCGTACAGGTGCTTGATCGAAAACGGAACGGCAGCCATGACAGCAGGCGGCAAAGTGAGCGGCTTGGGATAAGGTGAGGGTGCAGCGCGGTTAGGCCGACGACGGCTGGGCGGTGCTGGGGCTATACCGCCCGAACCGCTCCTCCAGCGCCTTGCGCCGGTACGCAAAGATGTCGCTAAGCCGGCGCTTTACCGTCAGCCGGTGGGCCAGCGCCCCAAGCGGCCCCAGCGGGAGCGCATAGTGTACCAGGTCCTCCACCTCCACCCCGCCGGTAACGGGGCGGAAGCGATGCGTGTGATGCCAGAACCGATAGGGCCCAAACCGCTGCTCGTCGACAAACACGTGAGGCGCGTCCACATGCGTAATCTCCGTCACCCATTGCACGGGAATCCCGGCGATGGGGCGAATCGTGTAGCCAAGGATTGTGCCGGTCGTCATCACCTCAGGCGGGGGCGTCGTCATCTGGAAGTCAAGCCAGTCGGGCGTAATCACCGGAAGCTGCTTGGGGTCTGAGAAGAAGTCCCATGCGGTATCACGGGCGATGGGCAGGCGCTGCACGGTATACAGGCGATGGAGCGTCATGCGTACAGAGGTGGTCAGCGGTAACAATCAGGAACAAGAGCGCAGGCCGTTGTCGTAACGCCCATCCCAGGTAAGGTATCCGAATAAAAACGCTCCGTCAATCCCTTCCATGCACCACGTGCTCGATGTTATGATTCAACGCCTTTTGCACGCTCGCCGCACGACGGCTGGCCTTCTCGCCGTACTCGTTTGCACCCTGCTGCTGATTCCCGCCGTGCAGGCCCAGTCGGCAGGTGACCTCCTGCGGGATCTCTCCGATGCCCACGCCGAGCGCGTCTCGGGCGTCGACAACATCACCATCATCAGCACAGTGGATGGGTCAATGGCGATGTTCGACCAGATGACCACGTACTACACGCGTGCGGAGGACGGTACGTTTGCCGCCCGCACCCGCATGGAAGGCGGTATGGCCGACATGATGCAGGACGATGTGCCCTCGCCCATGCAGAATGATCCCTTTCTGATCAACACGATGCTGGCCGACTACTTTGCGGACAGCGCGGCGCATGAGGGATCCGACACGGTAGACGGCCACGCGGTCGAGATCGTGTACGTCGAAGACATGACCCCGCTGGCCCGTGCACTGGCTGAGGAGCAGGGCGAAACCTTCGATGAAAGCACCGAGGTGACGGACGTGCGCTTTTACATCGATACTGCCGCCCAGGTTGTACGGAAGATCGAGTCGAAAATGACCAGCGACTTTGGCCAGGGCATGCCGGGTGGGCAGTCGGAGATCCGAACGGCAGACATGACCTTCAGCCTCACGGACTTTCAGGACGTAGATGGCATCCGCTATCCCTTCACCATGCGGATGGAACTGTCCGGGGTGATGTCTGATGAAGAGATCGCCCAGATGCGGCAGCAGATGGAGCAGATGCGGGCCCAGTTGGACCAGATGCCGCCGGCGCAGCGCGAGCAGATTGAGGATATGATGGGCGGTATGGAAGGCATGCTGTCCGGCACTATCACCTTTGAGAGCACCGCCACGGAGATGCGCGTTAACGAAGGGCCGCCCGAGGGCATGTAGTGCGCCGGCTTTTGAGCGCGGTTTAATCTGATCTCTATAATTGTTATATTGCAGCGGGCGCCCGTATCGTTCTGGCGCCCGCTGGTTTTTTTGATAGAATGGCTTTCGCACCGGACTCACCAATGCTATGTGCACAGATATGCTCAGGAGCAGTGCAATCGCGGCGCTCGCCACCGTCTTGCTACTGGTAGGACTCATCAGCCTCCAGGGTTGCGGGATGAGTGGAGAGGCCATCTCCACTACCTACGAGGCTTCCAGCGACCGGTCAACGTACGAGACGCGCCCCGTACGCATCACCCGCCGGGGTAGTGGACTTGGGACGTCGGGGCAGCAGGTGCTGTACGTGAAAGCGCAAGCCGTATGTGAAGGAGCCGAGTGCACGCCCGAGGAGGTGCGCCTGCTGGTGGCCAGTGGCACGCGGAATGTGACCTGGCTCGACTACGACAACGTCTCCATTGTGAGTGATAACTGGAGCCACACGTGGCGCAATGTCTCCAAGCGGGAGGATCCCGAGCTGGTGGGTGTCGGGGAGTTCATGCGCTTTAACATGTCGCTGGACGACTACCGCGAGATGCTCAAAACGCGCAGCCTCACCATTCAAATCGGCTCCATGGACGTAGGCCTCTCCTTTAATCAGTTGGCCCGGTTTCGAGAGCTAATGGCGGCTATGAGCGGCGACGTTGATGCACCGGAAGAGGTGTTGTAGCGCGCCCGAGGCAGGGGGCCGCCCACGGAGCGCCCCGTCGTCAGTCCAGGTAGCGCTGCAGGTAAGCAACCACGGTAGGTACATCCGGCAGGCGAAACCGTGCGGCTGTCTCGCCTCCGCCTACCTTCACGGTGATCGCCGTATCCGGGAGTGCTTCAAAGGCATCCTCGTCGGTGACGTCGTCCCCCAGGTAGATCGGTGTGTGGTCCGGATGCCGCGCGGCGATCTCTTGCACGGCCGTGCCCTTGTGCAGGTGGGCCGGCCGTAACTCTACAACGTCCTTGCCTGAGATCACCTCGAGGGTGTCGGGCGTCGCCTCCGCCCACGTGGCAACGGCCTCCGCGGCGGCCTCGGGGTCTGCAGCGCCTCGGTAGTGAACGGCAAACGTGTGCTCCTTGTCCTCAACCCAGACGCCCTCCATAGACGGCACCGCCGTGCGCATGGCGTCCAGCTTTTCGCGGTCGTCGGAGGTCAGCCGGTCCTGCACCTCGCCGTGAAGCGTGCCCTCCTGCGCGCCGTGCAGCCCGATGGCGGGCAAGTCGAGGCCCGGGAGGAAGGCGTCGAGGTCGCGTAGGTGCCGGCCCGTCACGATGTAGACGGGATGGGGTTCGCTTAGGTGCCGCAGAAGATCGGGCACTGCCGGATGCGGGAAGGCGGCCTTCGGGTCATCCACGATGGGCGCGAGGGTGCCGTCGTAGTCGAGAAAGAAGAGGGGGGCGTCGGTTAGGGGGAGGTCGGTCGGCATGGCAGCGTTAGGAGCAGAAGAAGAGCACACGACGGTAGCACACGACGGTAGCACACGACGGTAGCGCGTTAAGCGACGGCTACGCGATCCATCGCTTTAAGGAAACGGTCAGCCCACCGATGGACGTCCAGCCGAGCGGTTGCTTCCTTCAGCTCGCGCAGGCGTTCTTTGCGCTCATCCTCAGGCATCTCAAGCGCCTCTCGGATGGCTTCTGCCAGCGCCTTATGATCGTATGGGTTCACCTTTACTGCTTGGTCAAGCACGTAGGACGCGCCGGTCAGCTCGGAAAGCACCAGTACGCCCCCGTCGTTACTGGTGACATATTCCTGTGCTACCAGGTTCATCCCGTCTCGTAGCGGTGTAATGAAGCACACGCTGGCCGCATTATAAAACGCACACAGCTTGCGCTGTGTATATTTGCGATAGCGGTAGTACACGGGCACCCAGGTGTCCGTGCCAAACTGCCCATTGATTCGGCCCACAGCTTCATCCACCTCGCGCTTCATCTGCTGGTAGGTTTCCAGCTTGGTGCGGCTGGGTGTGGCGATTTGGTAGAAGCTCACGCGTTCATGGTAGGCGGGGTAATCCTCCAGAAACTTCTCAAAAGCGAGGAGGCGTCTGAGGATGCCTTTGGTGTAGTCCATCCGGTCGATGCCAAGGACCAGGTGTTCGGTGCCCGTTTCGTCGCGCAGGTTTTGCACTGCCTCCTGGGTTTCCTTCTCCTCGGTCATCTGTTGAAAGCGCCCAGTGTCGATACCCAGCGGATGGGTTTCGATGCGCACCTCGCGGCCCTGCCAGTGAATGATGTTACGCTCCACATGCGCGCCAAGGAGCACCCGAGCGCTCTCAATGAAGTTGTTGACGTATTCGTCCACGTGGAATCCGATGAGGTCGCAGCCCAGCATCCCCCGCAGCAGGTCGCGTGCTTGGGGTAGGATGCGAAACACCTCCATGGCCGGCCAGGGGATGTGCCAGAAGTGGCCAATGGTAGCCTCGGGCCAGCGTTCGCGTATAAAGTGCGGCGCCAGCATCAGGTGATAGTCCTGCACCCATACCTGGTCGCCCTCCTGCGCCTCCTCGACAACCGCCTCGGCAAACCGCCGGTTGACGTCCCGGTAGTCCGCGTAGAAATCATCGTTGAGCTCCATGTGCTCAATCATGTAATGGGAGAGCGGCCAGAGCACACGGTTGCTCATCCCATAATAATAGTTGTCGAGTGTTTCCTGAGTGAGCGGTACACGACGGACGTGGAAGTTGGGGTCCTCCGCCGGGTAGGGTTGGCGCTCGGGGAGGTCGGGCTCTTCGCCCATCGACACCCATACGCCGCCCTGTTCTTCCAGGACGGGGAGCAGAGCGGTCGCCAGGCCGCCAATGGAGGGCGACCAGCCGGTGTCAGTCTTGCGAATGGGGGCGCGGTTGGCTACAACGAGTAGGCGCACAGGCAAGGGGGCAGTAGGTGGAGAGCGAAGGGGTGCCGGTACAGCAGGTAGCCGGCAGGGATACATATGCGGGATGTGTAGAGCAGATCCCCGCAGCGCTATGGCGTAGGCGGACACTGCGGATCTACCGCGTCATTGCAGCGAATCTCAAGGTCGGCTTCAATCTGCGATAGGCTGGCGAAGAGGCCCGTCCCGCCCTCTACGCGGTCAATCACGTTAGGGATTTCACCGGGGGAGAATCCGGGGCCGCCCTGCTGTGCATCCTGAGAGCGGATGAAGTCAAAGTAGTTGTCGTCTACCGCACTCACGAAGATGCGGTTGAGGCCGTAGAAGGCAATCCCCAGCCAGGGCAGGTCGATGGAAATGAGGCCATCGTCTGCGACGTCAAAGTTGGCCTCGTTCAGCAGGCCGGAGTTGGCAATGCGGAGGTCGTCCAGGTCGCCATTGTTCTCAAAAATATTGCGGTAGAAGGGCGTCAGGTTGGCCTCCTCCACATCCAGCGCTTCGGTGCTAAAGAGGTATACCGCCTGCCGGCCCGGGTAGGCGCTCTGGGTGAGGGTGAGCTGAGCCTGTGCGTCTCGAAAGGTGATGGTGTCGGCGCTTACGCTGCGGAGCTCAAAGGCGCCGGGCACCAGCGTGCGGGCGGAGAGCGTCTCGCCGGTTTCCGGGACGGACACGCGCAGGCGATAGGTGGTGAGCGGCTCCACGGTGGGCGGGGTCTCCGGTGCCGGACGGTACACGCCGGGGCTATGCTCCAGGTACGTCACTTCCTCAACCACCGCGTCGTCGGCGTCGAGGCGCGCCACCCGCACGTCGGCCCCGCGCACGGCTTGCTCCTCAAACACGAAACGGGTGTCGATGTCCACAGAGCGGCTCAGGCGGACGTCCCCGAGGGGCTGCCCTTCGATCTGATAGGACTCCACCACAATCTCAGATTCGAACGGCTCCGCCTCCAGCAGTTCACAGCCGCCCCAGAGCAGCGCGGCGGACAACAGCAGCAACACGAGAAATCGATGGCAAAGAGATCGAAGCATAACAACGGATGATTCAATAGGGAGCAGAGCCCAGGCGTGACCTGCCACGCGGTCTAAAACTGGAGGGTAACGGCGATGTTGGGCAGCGGGATCGGGATCTGCGGGATGTCGTTCTGGGTGACGGAGCCGTCATCCTCAAAATCGAAGAAGAAGAACCAGGTGTTGCTCCGCCCATAGGCGTTGATAACCTGAAACTGGAGCTCATAGTCGGCAAAGCCGAAGAAGCGCCCGCGCCGCGTGAGGCCCACATCGAGGCGGTGGTAGGCCGGCAGGCGGGCGGCGTTGAAGCGCGACTGGACCACGTTGGTGCCAGCGCCACGCACGGGGTCGTTGCCCAGGCGGTACTGCCCCACGGCCGGTGTGTAGGCCTGCCCGGTGGCGTAGGCAAAGACGCCTGTAAGCCGCCAGTTGGCCGTGAGGTCGTAGTTGGCGACCACGTTCAAGTCGTGGGTGCGGTCGTAGCGCGGGGCAAACCGGCGGCCGTCGTTGATCTCGTCGAAGCGACGGCGCGTCTGCCCGAGGGTGTAGGCGGCAAACCCGGTGACGGCGCCTTCCGTGCGCTCCAGGAAGAACTCGGCGCCCAGCGCATACCCATCACCAAACACAAAGGCGTCCGCATAGTCGAGTCCAGCCCGGTCGGGGAGTAGGGGGTTGAGCTGGAAAAGGTCATCCATCGAGCGGTAGTAGCCTTCTACATCGAACCGCAAGCTGGAGGAGAGCTGGGTTTTAGCGCCCAGCACAAACTGGTTGCCGCTGGACGGTGGGACGCCCGCGCCGGTGGTGAGCCACTGGTCAAACGCCGAGATGGCCTCGTTCGTCTCCAGCGTCAGGAACTGGTGGTAGCGTCCCGCGCCGGCCTGCAGGCGAATGGCGTCCGTGAGGCGGTACTCGGCGGAGGCGCGCGGCCCCAGGCGAAAGTAGTCGCCCTCGGCAAAATAGTTGGCACGCAGCCCCAGGTTCAGCTCCAGGCGGTCGGTGGGGCGCCAGCGGTCCTGCACGTAGCCTTCCACGTAGGCCGTATTGGTGGACTCCTCAAAGGTCTCGTCGCCCTGAAACGCGTTCGCGATCGAAAACGAGAGCAGGCCTGTCCAGAAGCCGGCTTCGAGGCGATGCGCATCGCTGGCGTCAAACTCCAGGTCGCCCTTGGCCGATACGTCCACCACCGTGTTTTCTTGTTCGATCTCCGTCCCAGAAAGGATGGCGACCGGCTCGCTAAAGTACCGGGAGCCGGTGAAGGTGAAGTTGGAGAAGAGGCGGTTGGAAAAGAGGTGCGTCCAGTTGAGGCTGAGCGTCTGGTTGCCGTAGACGATGTCGAAGACGGCATCGTCCAGGAAAGGTAGCAGGAGGTTGTCCTGTCCGGTGTAAACCGAGAGCGAGAAACGGTTGCGCTGGTTGGCATCCCAGTTCAGCTTCGCGTTGATGTCGAAGAAGTAGAAGCTGTCGGGAATGCCATCAATGTCAGCATCCTGAAGCACCGCCAGGAGGGGCTCCAGCGTGGAGCGGCGCACCGCCACCATGTACGAGCCCTGTTCGTCGGGCAGCGGCCCTTCGAGGAAGGCACGCGAGGCCAGCAGCCCCACGCTCGCCGAACCGCGGGTCGAGCGGCGGTTGCCGTCTTTGTTGTAAATGTCGACCACCGACCCCAGGCGCCCGCCGTAGCTCGCCGGAAACGCCCCTTTGTAGACGCGCACGTCTTTGATGGCGTCCGGGTTGAAGGTGGAGAAAAAGCCGAAGAAGTGGCTGGGGTTATAGACGGTGGTGCGGTCCAGCAAAATGAGCGTCTGGTCGGGGCTACCGCCGCGGATGTAGAGGCCACTGGAGAAGTCGGAGGCCTGGGCGATGCCGGGGAGCAGCTGCAGCGAGCGGAAGACGTCCGGTTCCAGCACCGACGGCAGTTCGCGCACCAGTCGTGCCGGGAGCTGCGAGATGCCCAGGTCGCGCGCAGCTTCGGCCTCCTGCTCCTCGGCCGTTACCACCACTTCGTCAATCGTCACATCGTCCGGTACCAGTGCCACATCCAGCCGCCGCTCTTCGCCAGCTTCCAGGGTCACCTCCACGCGCTGCGTCCGGTAGCCTACGTAGGAGAACCGCACCGTGTACGTCCCGGGCGATAGCCGCGGCAGGGTATAGTAGCCCGAGGTGTTGGTGGACGCGCCGCGCTCGGCTTCCTCCACCAGCACGTTGGCCCCGATCAGCGTTTCGCCCGAGGTGGCGTCTTCCACGTAGCCGTTAAGCGCCGCGCGCTCCTGAGCATGCGCATCAGGCCCGCCGATCCACAACAGGGCCAGCCATACGGCAGCGATCCACCTCCAATAGCAAACAGACGACATGCGGGAACCGAACAAAATAGAAGTGATGAATTGCTGTCTACGCCATCAGGCCCGACGGGGATACAGCCACATTCGCCGAACGGTACATCATCAGACGTTCTTTACATGGTCGGACTGCCGCTGCCACTCATAAAGCGTGCGGTGCTTGATGCTGTCGCCCAGCATGGAGAGGCCGGCGTTGGTGAGGGCAAGCCCGGCGGTGCCCCACAGCACCCAGCGCCGCGTGGGGGCATCCCGGGTTTTGAGGAGGGTGGCCTGCCCGACCACGCTAAGCCCGGCACCTATGGTCAGCAATCCGGCTGGCGCCAGCCAGCGCCAGCGGTGGTAATGGTGTGTAGCGTCCATAAGAGCGCATCGTCGTGGATGGATGGAAACACAGAGCGCATGCTTTTGCGCGCATCGCAGGAAGTCGTTCCCCGGGAAAACGAACCAGTGCCTGCCGTGCTCTCCACAGGCAATCCCTGCTTTACTCATCGTCCGGCGCGGCGTCGGCTGCCGATGCGCGCCCGAGGTGGTGATTAAACCAGGCGACGATGCGCGGCGTCACGTCCATCAGCAGCTTAGGCTCCCGGGGGCCATGGAGCGTGCGGGGAGCAACTGCACGATCGGTCGCACGTAGGCGCCTCATCCTCCTGTCTTTTTGCCTAAATTGCGCCGCCCGTGCCCGACCGTCCCTCGTGGCTGCCCAAAGCTGTGGACCAAGGCATCATCACCGAAGCCCAGGCCGACGCGCTTGCGGCGCTGGCAGCGGAAGAGAAGACAGATGCATCGTCCGGGGCCTCCTCCTTTCAGGCGTCTCATCTACTGTATTACCTCGGGGGGCTGATTGCCGTTGGTGCCATGAGCGTGCTGATGACGCTCGGGTGGGAGCAGTTTGGCGGGCGGGCGCTGGTGCTGATCGCCTTGGCCTATGGTGCGCTGGGGCTCTTGCTCACCGAGCGGCTTGTGCGGGCGGAGTTGAAGGTGGCCGCTGGCCTCACCGCTGTACTGGTGGTGGTGCTGGCCCCGCTGGCCGTGTACGGCGCCCAACTCGAACTTGGCTTCTGGCCCGAGGGCGCGGAGTACCAACACTGGCTGGTGGGCTTTGACGGGCGTGGGCTCGCGCTGCAGGCGGCTGGCTTGGCCACGGCCATCTTCCTGCTGACCCGGTACCGCCTTCCCTTTATCGCCATGCCTGTAGCGGTGATTGTGTGGTACATTGCGATGAACCTGGTGCCGTATGTGGTGGTGCTGGGGGTTCCTTCTGATGCGGCGTACCGCACCGCCGCCGCAGCTATCGGTCTACTGCTGATCGGCAGCGCGGTGTATATAGATGCGCAACGGCACGGCCATCCGTTTGCCTTCTGGGTCCACCTCGTGGGAATCCTCTCCGCATGGGGTAGCCTCACCGCTGTGGTGTTCGCAACAGGCTTTCCGCCGGCCGGTTACGCGGCCAGCAATACGGTGCTGTTGTTTGTGGGCGTAGCGCTGCAGCGGCGCCTCTATACCATTGTGGGTGCACTCGGCGTGACGGGCTACCTGTTCCATCTTGCCCATGATGTGTTTGCAGACAGTTTCTGGTTTCCGCTGGTGCTCACGCTCATCGGGTTGGGCATTATCGGGGCGGGAGTGCTCTGGCAGCGCTACGAAGCGCATCTCACCCGGTGGGTGCGGGAGCGATGGCCCTTCAACCGGTAACAGGAACCCGTAACGTACAGGAGGGAGTGGAGACCATGGGATAGTCCGGGCGTTCGATCCCCACTCTTTTTCCTCACCATTTATCTCCTGCTCCCGATGAAAGCCCACTGGAATGACACCGTCATCGCGGAAAGCGACGCCACCGTGGTGGTGGAAGGCAACCACTACTTCCCACCCGACGCCATCCACGAGGCCCATTTTGAGCCAAGCGACCACCGCACGCGCTGCCCGTGGAAAGGGGAAGCGCACTACTTTGACGTGACGGTGGATGGCAAGACCAACAAGAACGCGGCCTGGACCTACCCGAACCCGAAAGACGCGGCGGCAGAAATCAAGGACCATGTGGCGTTTTGGAAGGGCGTGACGGTAGCAGCGTAAACCCGCGGTGCGCTCGTTCCCTTCAGTCCGTCCACATGGCTCATGCCCCTTGTTGAGCTCCTTGTCCTCGGCGTCATTGTTGCCGCGAATAACATGGCGGTCGCGTTGGCGCTCGGGGCCCTGGGGCAGCACGCACGCCGATGGCGCATCGTCCTGGTATTTGGCGCCTTCGAGTTCTGCGTGCCTCTGATCGGCATCCTCCTGGGTCGCACCACGGCGCGCTGGATCGAGCAGGAGGTGGCCTGGGTGGGGGTGGTGCTGCTGGCGCTCTTGGGGCTATGGACGCTGGCTACCAGCTGGCAACAAGCAGCGCCAGAGGATACGCTGGCCTCCCGAGTGACCACGTGGCTCGGCCTTACGGTGCTGGCGGCGGGGCTGAGCCTGGACAACCTGCTGATCGGGTTTAGCCTCGGGCTGGGGACGGTCAATGCCCTGGTGGTCGCCACGACCATCTGCGCATTCTCGGTGACGTTCACCTGGGTCGGTTTGCGGGTGGGGCACACCGCCGGGGCGACGTACCGCCATTACCTGACGGCTGCCGCCGGCGCGCTCCTGATAATCCTTGCCGTGCTGAAAGCTACGCAGTGGATCTAACGCTACAGCGGAGGCCCCAGTAGTATCGCATGCTGCGATGGGTACACTGTCAGGAGCACCCCGTCAGGAGCATCCTGTTGAGATCATCTCCACCCGGTGCCGCGAACCCCTGATTAGCCGTGATCGTTTGGCACGTTCCTCACGATCGTCACCTCTCTCCCTGTGCATGCCAGACGATACCCGTCAGGACGATTCCGGCACCGCCACGGCGTCCACCGCCCGGACGGCCCACTATGGGGCGTCGGGCAAGCCCGCCTACCCACGCCGCCTGCTCGCTGGGGTCGCCCTTTCGGTACTTGCCGGGCTTGGGCTGCTCCTCTTTTTGGTGGGTATCAACATTGTGCTGTCAGCCTTCGGGGGCGTGCTGCTGGCGGTACTGCTGCGGGCCGCCGTCAATGGCGTGGAGGCGCTTACCGGGCTCCCCGATCGCGGTGCCTTTGCGATCGTGTTGCTGCTGACCCTGGTGGTGATCGGGGGGAGTGCGTGGGTGCTGGCTCCACAGATCGCTGAACAGGCCGACGCGATCATTCAGGAGTTGCCGGCGGCCCTGACGTTTGTTGAGGAGCGTTTGCAGACCTATGACTGGGCCGAGCAGGCCCTTGCGCCGTTCCAGCGTGTCGTGGAAACGCTTCCGCAGCGTATGGGCGCGGCCTTCTCCACAACGGTGGAGTGGCTTTCGTACGCACTCGTCGTGCTGTTTATTGGGCTGTTTGGCGCGTCGAATCCGAAGTTGTACACTGAGGGCATGGTAGGGCTCACCCCGAGGGCCTACCGGACGCGCATGCGGGAGATGCTGGCCGCCATCGGCTATACGCTGCGCTGGTTTCTGATAGGGCAGTTTCTGGCGATGGTCACGATTGGCGCCTCGGTGATGGCCATCCTCTGGCTCTTTGATATCCCACTCGCGCTGGTGCTGGGGCTTATCGTTGGGCTGCTGGGCTTTATCCCATACCTTGGGCCTTTACTGGGCGCGGTGCCTGTCGCACTCATTGCGTTAACGCAGGGCGTGTGGCCGCTGATTTATGTAATGCTGGCCTATACCATCGTACAGCTTTTGGAGGGATACGTGTTGATGCCCATCATTCAGCATCAAACCGTCTATCTCCCGCCAGCCCTGACCATCTTTATTCAGGTGTTGCTTGGGGCGGTCGTCGGAATTCTCGGGTTCATCCTCGCGACGCCCCTGGCAGCGGTGGGGCTGGTGTTGGCCCGCTTCTACCGAGCTGATGTGCTTGGCGACCCGGATGTGGAGCCCACCCGCGGCGTGTAGCCGTGCGCGTGGCCAGTTTTGTGCGTTGCCTGTTGCCATCGGTCGGGGCGCTGGGCCAGGATGGTGACCATCGCATGGGCTGTGTGGTTAGTGGTCCATCGCATCGCGGATCAGCGCTCGCCCGGGGGATTCCTCGGGTCTACGGCGTCCGGGGCGTCTTCCCGGCGCGCATCACGGAGGGGCTCCTGCGGATTGGCCTCTGCTGAGCGCCAGAATGCCAGGGACCGAACGACGCGCGCGCTGGTGTCGGAGGCCTGCTCGCGCAGGTCTGAGGCTTTCGACTGCATCGAGGCTTTTGCCTTCTTCCCGATGAGGCGGGCCAGGTGCTGAGCGTTTTCTTTGACGATAGGGCGCACCATGGCGAGGGCTTCCAGCGAGGCGTTTTTGCGCACCGTACCGGCCGGCTCCTGGCTGAGGAGCCGCGTGTAGCGTTTGGCAATCAGCCCCACGCGCAGGGTCAGGAGCGCGTTGGCTGTGCCAGAGAGCAGGCTGCTGGCAAGAAGCGTGGACGCCGCCGCCATCCCCGGCACGGCGCCCATCACGCTGGAGGTGGCGGCCCCCACCACAGGCTCCAGTTGCTCGTCTACATCGATCTCCTCAATGGCATAAGCAATGACCGCAGCGTACGCCACGTTCGTGTACAGCCGAATCATCTCCCGCGGGGCCGTGCGCTGGTAGTACGTATGCGCCACCCGCCACACGAGGCGCAGTTGCAAGGCGGCGACGACCAGCGCATCCAACTTGCCAAACTGGGAGATCGCGGTCATCAGAAAGATGCGCGTGGCTTCCTGCTGAACGACCCCGTCGGCGGCCGTATCCAGCGTGGCCAGCCCGGCCTTAAGCCCATCCTCTGTGGAGAGGTCATGATCCTTCAGGAGGTCGTGGTGGCGGAGGCGCTTGCGCAAGGCGGCAAGATGCTGCTCGTACGCCGGGCCCTCCGCCGCTGAGGGCGGGCGCAGCGGAGCAGGCAACCGTAGAAACGCCACCACCGGGTAGGCCAGCAGCCCGATGAACAGTAGGCCGAGCCCAATGCTTACGCCCTGCCCCAAGGTGGGGTGGATGCGTGCGGCGAAGTCGGCCAGCACCAGCACCTGTGCGATCACGAAGACGAGAAACCCAACGGCCAGCAGCAGGCCGACAGCCAGGAGAATACGAGTGGACATCGGGGGAGACCGGGAGTAGAGTAGCTGACGAGGATTACCACACCCTAAGATACAGCGTCACACGATCGGGCGAAAGGGAAGCTATCCCACACCAGCGGTGTTGCAGGCTGCTGCTGGAGCATGAAAATAGCGAACCATAAGCCGTTCCTCCAGGTACTGAGCACCGTTATCACCTCCCCGACGTACGCTTTTTCGCTCGAATGTGCAAGTCCCGTGCGCATCGCAAGTAGACTCTGCAGATAAAGTCGGCTTTGGCCATTTTACGGGCCGAGGCTATTGACTTCTTCCTCTATTATGGCGTATTGTGACTTTTCATTAAGGTAGTACAGCAGCTTTATACACGCCCGGCGGACGACACACCGGGCTTCCAGACGTGCACGCGACAGAGGGGCTCCGGATCATTCCGCGCCCTGCGGTAGATGCCCACCAAGGAACATGAAGACCCGCTTCACTACCGCGTAACCAGTATCACTTTACACCTGTTGGAATTATGGAAGCTCGTGAACAAGGAACCGTTAAGTGGTTCAGCGACGACAAAGGATTTGGCTTTATCACCCCCGACCACGGCGGTAAGGACCTGTTCGTCCACTTCAGTGAAATCAACGCCGACGGCTTTAAGAGCCTCGAAGAAGGCGACCACGTAGAGTACGAAGTTGCCGAGGGTCCGAAGGGACTCAACGCCAAGGACGTACACCTCGTGTAATAGCTTTTGTGGCGCGTCGTATGGCGCGCTGCGGTTAGCACGATTGACGCCCTGCTTCCTTTTTTGGAGGCAGGGCGTTTTTTTATGGGCCTTTGTGTTGGCTATTCTCGGTTTTCAAGGGTGTCCGTATCGCCGGGGGTGACCAAGTCATCGCTTTTCTGTAGGTTGGCTCCGTCCGCCGCATCGCGTGTTGTGGTGGCGGAGTCGTTGCCTCCCGACCTGGTTTAGGTGTACGTACCCCTCATGCTCGATATTCAGAAGCGTCTGTCCAATTCGTTTTACGCGCTGCTGGCTTTGCCTGCCACAGCCATGGGGTTTGCCCTCACCGTGCAGATCGCGGCGCTAAGCTGGATCCTCAGCACGCAGTACGGGCTCAACATCTCCGAGGTGGGCATCGTCTGGGCGACGGGCCCTATCGCGGGGATCATCGGGCAAGTGGTGATTGGCATTATCAGCGACAAGGTGTGGTTCTGGAACGGTCGCCGCCGGCCCTTCATCCTGATCGGGGGCGTGCTGGCGTCGCTCATGATTCTGGCACTGCCCAACATCGGCATCATTCAGGAAGGCCTGGGGCTGGATGGCGTCCTGGGGATTGCCATCCTGGTCTCGATGACGCTTGACCTCTCCATCAACCTGTCCTTCAACCCGACCCGCTCCATCATCGCGGATGTGACGCCGGAAGGCCGCGAGCGCACGAAGGGGTACACGTGGATGCAGACGGTCTCGGGCACCTTTGGCGTGCTGGCCTACCTCATCGGCGCGGTGTTCGACAACTTCGTGCTGCTCTACTTTGGCGTGGGGCTGGTGTTTTTCTTCTCCGTGATCCCGCCGCTGTTCGTGAAGGAGCCCAAGTACCTTGGGCATTACGGCGAAGACGAGGACGCACTCGACCGCGCTGCGCGCGAGGCCGCGACCGAGGGGAGCATCAAAAGCTTCGACGATCTCAGCTTCATGGAGATCATCCACAGCATCCGCCCGCTGTGGGGCTTTCTGGTGTATGCGGTCTACGCCATCGTCATGCGGCTCTCCGGGTTTGAATTTGCCGGTTACTACTTTGAGGGCGCGCTGTTGGCCCTCACGCTCTTCTTCATTGCGGAAGCCTTGCTGAAAAGCGAGGCCGGCAAGCCGAAGGAGGAAGCCGGGCTGATCGGGTTTCGGAAGGTGCTGGCCGCACATTCCTTCACCTGGATCGGCGTGCAAAGTATGTTTATCTACCTGTTCGCCTACGTAGACTTTCGGCTGCCCGAGCTTACCGACGCGCAGCTGGGCGACGTCATCAACTGGAGCTTTTTCTCGCTTAGCGTAGTCGCTGCTATCCTGCCCGTTCTGGCCCTTGAGCCCCTGGCCGACCGGTTTGGCCGGGTGAAGGTACATGCCGTAGCGCTCGCCTGCAGCGCAGCCGGGTACGTCGGCATCCTGCTGCTGGGGATCACCCCCTGGGCCATCTACTTATGGATGGCCGTGGTGGGGATTGGCTGGGCGTCTACCATCAGCCTGCCGTTTGCCATCATGTCACAAAAGATTCCGCAGGAGAAAATGGGGCTTTACATGGGCCTGTTCAACCTGTCGGTGGTGCTGCCCCAACTCGTCGCGAGCTTTGGGGTGGGCGAAGTCGTCGATGCAGCCGATAACAAGGGGATCGTCTTTGTGATCTGCGCGGCGACGCTGGCCTTTTCATCGCTGGCCTGGCTGCTGGTGCGGGAGCCGGTGGACGAGCAGACCGAGAACCCGGTGCTGCTGGATCAGCAGGTGGAGGAGCAGCTGGACGCGGACTGATTAGTACGTGTACCCTGTCATCTCCTCTTCGGAGAACGGCACGCCCAGGCCCTCTGCAATGCGGTTGACGAAGTTGAAGTAGCTCGTGATAAGGTTGACGTCCAGAATGTCACGATCGGAGAGGCCCGCTTCCCGCAGGCGCTCCACATGGCGTTCCGTCATCTGGGTCGGCGTTTCGGTGAGCGTCCGGGCGTAGTCGACCATCGCCTGCTCGCGCTCGGACAGATCCGCCTTTTCCGGCAGCAGATCCACGACGGCTGCTACGCGCTCCTCATCCTTCCAATACGCGCGCAGCGCTTCCGCGTGATGGTTCGTGCAGTAGGCACAGCCATTTATCGAGGAGACGATGGTCGCGATCAACTCCCGCTCGGCCCGTTTCAACCCCGACCGCCCGAACAGCAGCGTCTTGTACAGCTCCAGGTGCTGCAGCATCGCCTGAGGGTTCAGGCTGTGGATCTTCATGATGTTGGCTACTTTGCCACGCGCTTGGGCAATGGCCGCGTACGCTTCTTTCAATTCGCCGGTAGCGTCGGCTTCGTCGATGATGTCGATGTAGGGCATAAATCGGAGGGTGGAGATGAAAGGATTGTCGGCGGCTATACCACGGCCGGAGATAATTTCCCTGCGGCGTGTCCGGTTGTTGCGAGAGACTGCGTAATGGTATAATGGTAAAGGAGTAGATAAGCTATGCGGATCAAGGGTTGAGGGCGAGCAGAAGCATCGCGGCGGCGAGCCGTCCGAAGGCGTGCACGAGCAGGCCCCTGTAGGAGCGCACTTTCGAGGCCCGCTGAATGCCCGTTTTCTCATCAATCCA
>LKNB01000076.1 GCA_001564055.1 Rhodothermaceae bacterium Tc-Br11_B2g6_7 | reverse complement strand
TTGCCGCTTGCTTCTGACCACATGTTGCTCACCCTGAAAGCGTGTTTTCGTTCCCGACCGCGCATTCATCCAACGACTAAAGATCGTTGGCTTTCTGCGCTCCCAAACCTGACCGTTTCTTCGTAAATGCTGCTGGACCTCGTCCTCTTTGCTGTCTTTGGGTTCTTTGTGCTGCGGTACACGCTGCGCATTCGCGATGCCATGCAGGAAGACCTGGCGGAGCAGCGCCGCCGGCAGATGGGGACGCACACGGAGACGACGATCGAGTGGGAGGGAGAAGCCCGCCCGCGCGCTGCTCATCAGGAGGCGCCGCGAGAGTGGCCGCGCCCCGATGAGGTGGTGGACGTGCGCTGGACGGATAAGCAGCGCGTGTGATTTGGGCGGAGCAGTGTCTGAGCGTTAAGATAGGGGACGCGAGGTCCGCTGCGCCCTGCGCTCACGAGTTGCCACCGATGGTCAGGCTCACCGTCGTGCGCTCGGTTACCTCGCGTCCTTCGCGCAGGGCCGGGCGGTAGAGCAGCCGCTGGGCAGCCTCCAGCGCGGCCTCTTCCAGTCCGTAGCCCAGGAGGGCCACCCGCTGCTCATTGCCCGACGCATCAATCAGGTAGCGCTCCATAATGGTGGCCTCCTCGACCTCCCCTTGCGGCGTCACCACAATCTCCAACTCAACGCGTGCGGTCATGTCGCGCTGACGGGCGGCATCCGGGACGGCCGGCTCCGACACCCGCAGCAGCCGCGCCCGGCGCGTCCCGCCGGTGGCCACGGGCTCCTCGGCGCCCTCCACCCGCACCGCATCGTCTCCTGGCTCGTCCGGCACCGCAAACGCATCGGTAAACGTGATCTCCACATCGTCCAGCACAATATCGTCCGGCACTTCGATGGGCAGCGGAGGCACGGGCGGGGGCGGGCGCTGCTCCTCCTGCTGCGTCTGCTGCACCTCTTCAATCTGAATCACCTCCTGCCCGTCGCCCTCAGGAAACGGTTGCGTGCTATCTCCGCCCGGCAGCACCGGCCAGAGCTGCACCAGCAGGATCGCCCCGGCGAGCGTGCCGATGAGCGACCAGGCCAGGCGGCGCGCGTAGGCCAGGCGGCGCTTGGATGTAGAGCGAGAGGCGGGCACAAGTCGTCAGGCAAAGGATGCACAAGAAGTCCACGTACAAAACCACCAGTCCCAGGCCTTTGTGCCGATGGGGTCGTCTAAGCCCCCGGCCGGAGGCTCTACGGGATCGTGGTTAGCCAAAAGATCAAAAAATAAACCGGGCCCGCCTTTGACAAAGCCGCTGGACGCCCTTACCTTAGGATTCCAGATGACATGACCACCGGCTGCTCTACCGCATGGCGTTCCCGCCTGCCTTTGTCTTCTGGAACGATGGCCCGTCAGCGGCTTTGCCCACTGACGCGCCCCTCGCTTCGTTGGTTGCTGCCTTCCCCGTCGGGAAGGCTTTTTTTTGGACCTACGGTACACTCGGAGCCGTGGAAGCAGCCCCTGACGGTCGACCACCCTTTTTTCACCTGCACGTGTAACACGATGTCTTTCCTTTTCTCAGACGCCCCGCCCTGCACCCTCGCGCTGTCCGACGGCACGGTGGTCACCGGCACCGCCATTGGCCATCGGGGCGAGACTGGCGGCGAGCTGTGCTTCAACACGAGTATGACCGGGTATCAGGAAATTATGACCGACCCGTCGTACTACGGCCAGCTCATGATGATGACGTACCCCCACATCGGCAACTACGGCGCCATGGACATCGACATGGAAGCTGACCGTCCGATGATCGCCGGGCTCGTCGTGCGGTCGTTCACGCACCGCTACTCCAACCGCCTGGCTGATGAGTCGCTGCAGTCGTTCATGGAGCGGCACGAGCTGGTGGGCATCAGCGGGGTAGACACGCGCCGGCTGGTGCGTCACATTCGGTCGGAGGGGGTGATGAACGCCATCATTTCGTCGGTAGAGCAGGATCCGGCCATTCTGGTAGAAAAGGCCCGCGCCTGGCCGTCGATGGAAGGGCTGGAGCTGGCCTCGCGGGTCGGCGCTACGGAGGTTTTCGATGCTCACGTGCAAGAGGGCGGGCCGCGCATCGCCGTGTTCGATTTTGGCGTTAAGCGCAACATCCTCCGCTCATTTGCCGACCGCGGCTGCAGCGTGCGCGTGTATCCGGGCGCCACGCCGCTGGCCGAGGCTATGGCCTGGGACCCCGATGGCCTCTTCTTCTCCAACGGCCCGGGCGACCCGCGGGCCATGCCGGAGGCGATCAGCCGCGTAGCCGACGCGATTGCCACCGGGCGGCCGATCTTTGGCATCTGTCTCGGCCATCAATTGATGGCCCTGGCGGAAGGCCTCGACGTGTACAAGATGCGCGTGGGCCACCGGGGCGCCAACCACCCGGTGCAGGACCTGCGCAGCGGCACGGTGGAGGTCACCACCCAGAACCACGGGTTTGCGGTAGCGGCCAATACGCTCGACCCGGACGTGGCGACCCTCTCGCACCAAAACCTGAACGACGACTCCGTGGAAGGTCTCCGCTTCACCCGCTTTCCGGGGATGAGCCAGCAGTACCATCCCGAAGCCTCCCCCGGCCCGCACGACAGCCGCTACCTGTTCGATGAGTTTCTGGAGATGATCTACGAACACCGCGCTATCGACGCGCCCATCTCTGTCAGCTCTTCCTGAGGAGACCAGCCGTAGCCCTACGCCCCCCTTCCTTCCTGACGCATCTGTACCGCCATGCCCAAGCGCACCGACATCGACACCATCCTCCTCATCGGGTCCGGCCCCATCATCATCGGGCAGGCCTGCGAGTTTGACTATTCCGGCACCCAAGCCTGCCGCGCCCTGCGGGAAGAAGGGTACCGCGTGGTGCTGGTGAACTCCAACCCGGCCACCATCATGACCGACCCCATGACGGCTGACGAAGTCTACCTGATGGACCTCACGCCGGCGTCCATCAAGGAGATCGTTGAGAAGGAGCGCCCGGACGCGGTGTTGCCCACCATGGGAGGGCAGACGGCGCTTAACCTGGCCGACGAGCTGCAGCAGGAAAACTACTGGACGGAGCAGGGGATTGAGGTCATCGGGGTGGACATCGACGCCATCCGGATCACCGAAGACCGCCAGCGCTTCCGCGACCTCATGGAGGACATCGGCGTGGATCAGGGGCGCAGCCGGGTGGCCAAAAGCCTGCTCGAAGCGAAAGAAATCACCCAGGAGCTGGGCGGGCTGCCGGTCGTCATACGGCCGTCGTTCACGCTCGGCGGCGCCGGGGGAGGTATCGTGTGGACCGCCGATGAGTTCGACGCCAAGGTGACGCGTGGACTGGAGCTGTCGCCCGTGCATCAGGTGCTGATTGAGGAGTGCCTCTTCGGTTGGAAGGAGTTCGAGCTGGAGCTGCTGCGCGACAAAAACGACAACGTCATCATCATCTGCGCGATCGAAAACGTGGACCCGATGGGCGTCCACACCGGCGACTCGCTGACGGTGGCGCCCTCGCAGACGCTGACCGACAAGCAGTACCAGCACATGCGCGATCAGGCCATCAAGATGATGCGCTCCATCGGCACGTTTGCCGGCGGTTGCAATGTGCAGTTTGGCGTGGACCCCGCCAGCGGGCGGATGGTAGCCATCGAGATTAACCCGCGCGTCTCGCGGTCCTCGGCGCTGGCATCCAAAGCCACGGGCTACCCGATCGCGAAGGTAGCCTCACGGCTGGCGGTGGGCTACACGCTGGACGAGCTGCCCAACGAGGTCACGGGCACGACCAGCGCCTGCTTCGAGCCAGCCATCGACTACGTGGTAACGAAGATCCCGCGGTTCAACTTTGAGAAGTTTGAAGGGGTGGACGAGGACCTCTCCACGCAGATGAAGGCCGTTGGCGAGGTTATGAGCATCGGCCGCACCTTTCCGGAGAGCCTCCAGAAGGCCTGGCAGAGCCTGGAGCTGGGCTACGCCGGGCTGGGCGGCGATCGCCCGGTGGAAGACCGCGCTACTGTGCGCGAGCGGTTGCAGGAACCGCGCTGGGACCGGACGCTGCAAATCCGCCATGCGTTTATCCATGGCGCCTCAGTGGATGAGGTGTACGACATCACCAAGGTCGATCCGTGGTTTCTCCACCAGATCCAGGACCTCGTGCGTGTGGAGGAAGCCATCGCCGAGCTGCGCCTGTCGGACCTATCTGACGCGCTCCTTCATGAGATCAAACGGTTTGG
Source organism: Rhodothermaceae bacterium Tc-Br11_B2g6_7 (assembly GCA_001564055.1). Taxonomy (GTDB): domain Bacteria; phylum Bacteroidota; class Rhodothermia; order Rhodothermales; family Salinibacteraceae; genus Tc-Br11-B2g6-7. Next base: position 9,166 of record LKNB01000076.1, on the reverse strand, counting down.
ATTCTCCGACCAGCAAATCGCGCATCTGCTGGCGGAGGACGGGGTCTCGGAAGAAGACGTCCGCGCCCATCGCAAGGCGCTCGCTGTGACGCCTTCGTTTCAGGTGGTGGACACCTGCGCGGGGGAGTTCCCGGCCGAGACGCCGTTCTTCTACTCCACCTACGAGACGGCGATGGAGAGCCCCGTCACCGACCAGGAGAAAGTCATCGTGCTGGGCAGCGGGCCCAACCGCATCGGGCAGGGGGTGGAGTTCGACTACTGCTGCGTGCACGCGGTACAGGCCGCCCGGGAGCGCGGCTATGAGGCCATCATGATTAACTGCAACCCCGAAACGGTGTCCACTGACGCCGACATGGCGGACAAGCTCTACTTTGAGCCGCTGTTCTGGGAGCGGGTGCAGGACATCATCGACCACGAAAACGACGGACGGGGACTGGTGAAGGGCGTCATCGTGCAGATGGGCGGGCAGACAGCCCTGAAGCTGGCGCCGGGCCTCACGACGTCCAATATCCCGATTCTGGGCACGCCCACCGAGATGATGGACCTGGCCGAAGACCGTGGCAAGTTCTCCCGCCTGCTGAAGCAACTGGAGATCCCGTTCGCGCCCTTCGGCCTGGCGCGCACCCCGAGCGAGGCCGTCGAGGTCTCCGAAGGCATCGGCTATCCCATCCTCATCCGCCCGAGTTACGTGTTGGGGGGGCAGGGCATGCGCATCGCGATCAACAAGGAGGAGGTGCACCGCTACGTGTCCAACATCCTCGCGCTGCTGCCCGGCAACGAGATCCTGCTCGACCGCTTCATTGACGGCGGCATTGAGGTAGATGTGGACGCCATCAGCGACGGCGACGAGGTCTGGATTGCCGGCGTGATGCAGCACATTGAGCCCGCCGGCGTGCACTCCGGCGACTCCACCGCCGTGCTGCCGCCCTACAGCCTGTCGGACGAGGTGATCGCCACCATGCGCTCCTATGCGCGCAGTATTGCCGAGCACATGCAGATCCGTGGCCTGCTGAACGTGCAGTTTGTGGTGAAGGACGAGGTCGTCTACGTCATCGAGGCCAACCCCCGGGCGTCGCGGACCGTGCCGTTCGTGGCCAAGGCCAAGGGCATCTCGGTGGCGCGTATCGCGGCACATGCCATGCTCGGTGGGAAGCTCGCCACGTTCCGGGAGCAAGGCGCGCTGGAGTCGTCGCTCACGGGCTACGCGATCAAGGAGCCGGTCTTCTCCTGGGACAAATTCCCCGAAGTGGCCAAAGAGCTCGGTCCGGAGATGAAGAGCACCGGCGAAGCCATCGCTTTTGTGGACACCCTCACCGACAAGCACTTCAAGCGGCCCTACGAGATGCGGAATCTGTACCTGTCGAAGTAGAGGTCAGACAGGTCTATACAATAAACTTCTCGACAATAAACTTCTCGCTCCCATGCTCTCTCCCCGGCGGGAGCGCTGCGGAGCAAGTACTCTTGGGGTGAAGGCGAGGATGAGGGGATCCCAATATGCCACTTGCACCACAGGCGACCCCTCGCAGCTTGTGCTTCGGTCCCTTCAAGAAAGGAGCCGTGATGAGCTCTTGCACCCCTGTACCGACAGAGATGGGACGGCTCTGGCTGGCATCGGCCCCTGCGCCTGATACAGCAAATCTACAGGATATACTGGCTGAGGTCGCGGTCGGCGACGATGTCGGCGAGCTTGTCTTCCACCATGGCTTTGTCGATGACCACGTGGTCGGATTCGACGGTGTCGGGGATATCGAAGAGGATGTCCTCCAGCAGCGTCGTCAGGATGGTATGGAGGCGGCGGGCGCCGATGTTTTCCACCTCGGCGTTTACCTCAGCGGCCGTACGGGCCACCTCGCGGATGGCGTCTTCCGTAAACTCAATTTCCACCCCTTCCGACTGCATCAGCGCGCGGTACTGCTTGATGAGCGCGTTCCGCGGCTCGGTGAGGATACGGAAGAAATCGTCTGCGTCCAGGTTGTTGAGTTCAACGCGGATGGGGAAGCGCCCCTGCAGTTCGGGGATCAGGTCGCTGGGTTTGGCCACATGAAAGGCCCCGCTGGCGATGAACAGGATATGATCCGTCTTCACCATGCCGTGCTTGGTCGTCACGTTGGCGCCCTCCACCACCGGCAGCAGGTCGCGCTGCACGCCCTCCCGGGAGACGTCCTGCCCACCGCCGTTGCCGCCACGAGAGGAGGAGCGGACCGTCACCTTGTCGATCTCGTCGATAAACACGATGCCGGACTGCTGCACACGCTCCAGGGCCTCCGACTTCACCTTGTCCATGTCGATGAGCTTCTGCGCTTCCTCTTGCTGCAGCGGCTCCCAGGCGTTTTCCACTTTGACGCGGCGTTTTTTCTTGCTGCCGCCGCCCAGGTTGCCAAACAGCTCCTGCAGGTTCATGCCCATTTCTTCCATGCCCATGGGGCCAAAGACCTGCAGCATAGAGGATTGATCGCTCCCGGAGACCTCAATCTCGATCTCGCGGTCGTCCAGGTCGCCATCGTGGAGCATGGTGCGGAAGCGCTCGCGCGTACGTGACGCCGGCGTGGATTCCTCCTCGGAATCATCCCCGTTAACGTCGCTGGAAATCACAAACCCGGGGCCCGAAACGCTAGACGAGGACTTCTTTGAGGACTTCGTTTGCGGAGAGGAGGGGAGCAGGGCATCCAGGATGCGCTCCTCCGCCAGTTCGCGGGCACGCTCCTGCACCTCCTCCTCGTGCTCTTCCCGCACGATGTTGATGGCGATGTCGGTCAGGTCGCGGATCATGCTGTCCACGTCACGACCCACATAGCCAACTTCGGTAAACTTGGAGGCCTCCACCTTGATGAACGGCGCGCCGGAAAGCTTGGCCAGCCGCCGGGCAATCTCCGTCTTCCCGACGCCCGTCGGGCCGATCATGATGATGTTGTTAGGCATGATCTCGTCGCGCATGTCCTCCGGCGCATGGCGGCGGCGCCACCGGTTGCGGAGCGCAATGGCGACGTTCTTTTTGGCGTCATCCTGCCCGATGATGTAGCGATCGAGCGCGTCGACGATTTGGCGGGGGGTGAGTTCGTTGGTCATGTGATCCGGTAGATCGATAGGTAAAACGTAGGGCGGACGGGGGGCAGGGGCGAGCGGCGCTCATTGCGCCCGCGGCTCGTCCGTGGATGGGGCGGCATCGGTTGGGGCCGGGGGCTCGTCAGCGGGCAGCGCCTCGGAGGGGTCGTCCTGAGCACCATCGCCCGCGAAGAAGGAGGCGTCGTCGGCAGCGCCGTCCGGCTGCTCGGTGTAGGGCTCATCCGCGTAGGATGCGTCCGGATACGGCTCATCGGCCACGTCGTAGGCGTCCGCGTCGTCTGCGTAGGCGTCATGTTGATCCTCGGACACGGCAGCCTGCACCTCCTGCACGTCCGGGTGCGTCACGTCTACCAGAAGCACGGTGTAGTCGTGAGGACTCCCACGCCGCTTCTCCAGCCATACGGCGCCGGCCTCTTCCAGCGTATTGATGAGCGCTTTTGGGTCGAAGCGGTCGTCGTTCATGACCTCCGACAGCTTGCGGAGGAGCGGGGTCAGGTAGACTTCGTCGTATTGCCCAAAGTGCTCCTCGATGATGTGAAGCGCCCAGCGGGCCCCGTCGTCCGTGACGGGATGATGCTGCACCGAGCGCACGAGCGGGTTCTCGTCGCCGTTGTCCGTCTGCCCGACGCGAAGGGCGCGGGGGAGGAGCGTGCGCATGTCGATGGAGCGAAAGCCCGGGTCGCCGCTGGCCACATCCTCGGCCGCCGAGGCCAGCGTGACGAGCGCCACAGCGCGGCCGTACCGCCGAAGCTGGCTCACGAGGGGCAGGTAAAGGCGGTTGCCGGTGACGAAGATGAAGGTGTTGACATCGGAGCGCTGATGCAGCAGGTCCATCGCGTCGACGCAGAGTTGCACCTCGGTGGCGTTGCGCTGGCGGGCGCGAGACACGAACCGCGGCTCAATGCCCTGAATGTCGAGCGACTCCTGGATGTCCATGCCCTCGGGCCCGATCATGCCGTAATCGGCATACGAACGCACAAGCACGATCTCCACGTTGTCGGAGATGTCATACTCGCGGCGCAGGCTGTCCACGACCTCAAACATCAGTTCGTGCGGGGCATCGTGATGCTGGCGCAGCAGGGCGTGGGCCCCTTCATAATCAATAAAAATAGCGCCCAGCGTCTGTTGGTTACGGTTGGTAGAACGGGGCATGGGTAGCTTGACTATATGATCTAAAAAAGTCTAAACGAAAGAATGCCGAGTCGCGCACGCCGTTGTGGGGGTTTAGGTAAGATGGGAGCGTGGCGTGCCGGGGCTCATGCGTCTTCGTCCAGGTCCAAGATGGTCGCGTGTTTATTGGTGTAGATGCAGATGTCGCCGGCGATGGAGAGCGCCTCCGCTGTGATCTCGTGCGCGGTGAGGTCGTCCGAGCCGTGCGACAGGAGCGCGCGGGCAGCGGCCAGGGCATACGGCCCGCCCGAGCCAATGGCTACGATGTCGTCGTCCGGCTCAATGACGTCGCCGTTGCCGCTGATGACCAGCAGCTGATCGGCTGAGCCCACGGCCAGCAGCGCCTCCAGGCGACGCAGGTAGCGGTCGGTGCGCCAGTCCTTGGCCAGCTCTACCGCCGAGCGGGTGAGGTTACCGCCGTACTGTTGCAGCTTCTCCTCAAACCGCTCGAACAGCGTAAACGCATCGGCCGTGGCCCCGGCAAAACCCGCCAGGATTTTTTCGTCGTACAGGTACCGCACCTTGTGTGCATGATGCTTCATCACCGTTTCGCCCATGGTGGCCTGCCCATCGGAGCCCATGGACAAGGCGCCGTTGTGGCGGACGCCTACAACCGTGGTTGCGTGAATCGTGTGGCCGGTGGATGTGCTCATGCGCTAAGGGTGTTGGTTGGATGATATATGGAGGGGCACCATGCGGGGTGACAACGTAGGTAGACGAATGCCCGCCCGGTGGGTTCGACCTTGCCCGGTGGGGGCAATGACATACCCGTAATTTTAATGTCCCTCGCGACGCCTCCGGCACGTGCCGCGCGAAAGCACCCGACCCCCCAGCGCGGCTATGGCATGTCGTAGCGGGCCAGCAGCTCGATAAGGGCATCTTGCGCCTGCCGGACGCGGCGGGCGGGCACCGTGTGATGGTTGGCCATAAGCGCGAAGGTTAAGGGGCGGCCGTTGGCGGTGGTCACGTAGCCGCTGAGCCCCGAGGCGTGGGAGAGGGTCCCGGTTTTGCCCCGCGCATTGCCACGGGCCGCGCCCCGGGTCATCCGGTAGCGGAGCGTTCCCTCCTGGCCGGCGCGCGGGAGCGAGGCGTCAAAGGCTGCGCGGACGGCGGGGTCTTCCACCTGAGGCATCACGCGCAGGAGGGACGTGAGCGCAGCCGGAGGAGCGAGGTTGCGCCGTGCGAGGCCCGAGCCGTCGACCAGGCGCACCGCCGCGGTATCCACGCCCAGGCCCGCCAGCGTGTCGAGCACCGCCGTCGCGCCAGCGGCTGCACTCGAGCGCGGCGTTCCGTTTGCCCTGCTGGGGAATGCCGCGCCTATGGAGCGCAGCAGCGCCTCTGCGTAAAGGTTCTGACTGTCCTTCATGAGCTCTGCTACGATATCCTGTACCGGCGGGGAGTAGTGGACGGCAAGGGGCGGCGTGGCGTCCAGCATGGCTACCAGCCCGGGCGGCAGGCCACCTTCGGCCCGACCGGCCACGGACAGGCCGCGCCCGCGGAGGTGCTCGCGGAAGGCCCACGTAAAGAAGGCCGCCGGATCATGGATGCTCACAGGTCGCGTCACGGACCGCCCGGCGGGAATGCGGCTGGCGACGGTAAACGTATTGCCGTTGGGTGTGCGCTGTATGTCGTGCCGCACCGAGGAGTCCGCTGGTACCGTAGTGGTGGTGTTCTGCACCTGGAGGTAGGAACTCGCCGGAGTCCACGCCAGGCGGGCGGGCTGGCCGGGGACGGTGCCCTCGAATTGCAGCTCTACCATGTTTTCGTGAAAGGAGAGGGGGCCCACCTCCGCACTGTAGCGCGCCGGCGGTCCATCCCAGCTCCACCCGCGGCCCAGCGGGGTGGCGTCAAAAAAGCTGACATCAGCCGCGATGCCTCCGGTGATCTGGGCGATCCCCGTGCTGCGGAGGGTATCGTGCCAGGCATCAAACACGTGGAACGGCTGATCCTCGAACAGGCGTCCGCCAATGGTCGGGTCGCCGCCGCCCTGTACCACCAGCGAGCCGTCGAGCGTGTCGCCCTCCCGTGTGCCTACTGCATACAGTGCGGTCTGAAACTGATGCTGCGGGCCCAGGAGCAACAGCGCCCCGGCCCCGGTGAACAGTTTCACGTTCGACGCCGGCATGAACGCCCGCTCGGCGTTGTGCGCCACGAGCGGCGTGCCGGTAGCCAGGTCAACCACGTGCAGGCCCCACCAGGCCGACCGAAAATCATCGTGGGTGATGATCTCCATCATGGCCTCCTGCAGCTCGGCGTGTGGCTGCTGCCCACTCGCCGATGCCGGGGGCAGCAGCAGGCCAAGGCTGAGCAGCAGGGCGAGCAGCAGACCCGGCCTGCGCACCAGCGGGCTACCGGAGGGGTTCCTCGCGAAGGGCTTGCAGTTCGGCATCGGGAAGACGGTTAACGACAAAAACATGGTGCGTTTGCTGCAGCTCGGCCGCGGGGCGGAGGTGGATGAGCAGTTGGTTCTGCCCGGGTTGCTGGTCGATCTCCTCGATGTGCCCGATCAGATACCCCGGCGGAAAGACCTCGCTCTCGTGCCCCGTCACGATGCGGTCGCCCACCTCCACGGCCTCCGTCCGCACGACGTACTCCATCAGAAGGCGCTCGGGGTTCACGCCGGGCCAGCGTACCAGGCCGGCGGCATTGGAAGGCTGCACGCGCCCCGGTACGCGGAGGTCCGTGTTCAGGAGCGGCATCACGCGAGCATACCGAGCACTGACCAACACCACGCGCCCGATGATGCCCTGCACACTCACCACGCCCATGCCCTCCTGCACCCCGTCGCGGATGCCTTTGTCGAGGGTAAGGAGGTTCTGCTGCTCGGTGATGTCCCGCTGCACAATGCGGGCCGGCGTAAGGTGCAGGTCGGTGGTGTCCTGCAGCGCCATCTGCTCGCGGAGGCGGCGGTTTTCGATCAGGGCGTCACGGGAGCGGGCCACCTCGCTGGAGAGCGTGATGTTTTCCCGCCGGAGCGTCTCGTTTTCCTCCACCGCCCGAAGGAAGTTGCCCACCCAGGCAAACTGTGCTTCCACCTCCGCCGTGACGTCCAGCGCCACGGCGCGCAAGCCCTTCACCAGGCCCTCGTTCTGTCCGAACAGCACAAGCACCGACACCGACAGCAAGAGCGCCAGGATAAACCAATCACGGAGCCGTTCCCAGAGCTGATACATGCGGATTACATCAGGACGCGTTCGTAGCGTTCAACGTGCTCCAAAACCTTCCCCGTGCCGCGGACGACCGCCGTTAGCGGGTCCTCGGCCACGTAAACGGGAAGCTCCACGCGGGTGCGGATGAGCTCATCCAGCCCTTTGAGCATCGCGCCCCCGCCCGTCAGCATGATGCCGCGGTCGAGGATGTCGGACCCCAACTCGGGCGGCGTGCGCTCGAGGCAGCGGAGCACGGCCGCGTTGATCTGCGCGACCGGGTCGCGGAGGGCTTCGCGCACATCTTCCGAAGAGATGGTGCGCACCTTCGGAATCCCACTCACGAGGTCGCGGCCCTTCACGGAGATTTCCAGCTCAGGATCCAGATCGATCGCGCTTCCGACCTCCCGCTTGATGCGCTCAGCGGTGCGGTTCCCGATCAGCAGGTTGTGGTTGCGTTTGAAGAACTGCAGGATGGCCTTGTCCAGTTCGTCGCCGCCGGTGCGGATCGACTCGTCAATTACGATGCCCGCCAGCGCGATCACCGCGATCTCCGTGGTGCCCCCGCCGATGTCGACGATCATGTTGCCCACCGGCTCCTCCACCTCCAGCCCAATCCCGATGGCGGCGGCCATGGGCTCGGCGATCAGGTGGACCTGCTTAGCACCCGCATGCTCAGCGCTGTCGCGGACGGCCCGTTTCTCTACTTCCGTGATGCCACTGGGGATGCAGACCACCATGCGGCGGATGGTGGTGTACCAGCTGCGCTGCACCTTCTGGATGAGCCGGCGGATCAGTTCCTCGGCCACCTCAAAGTCGGCAATAACGCCATCCTGCAACGGGCGGATGGTTTCGATGTCTTTGTGCGTCCGCTCGTGCATGAGTAGCGCCTCTTGCCCGATGGCCAGCACCTTCCGGTTGTTGCGGTGCAGGGCCACGATACTCGGCTCGTTCAGCACGATGCCTTTCTCGCGAATGTAGATGAGAGTATTGGCCGTGCCCAGGTCAATGGCGACGTCCGTAGAAAAGTTAAAAAAGCCCATCAGGTTCGCGTGCTAAAGAGGTGAGGAGACGGTCGACGTCTCGCAACGAGGGGAAGGGAGGCTGGACCAGCCGGCTTAATGGCGAAAGTGGCGCGTCCCGGTACACACCATGGCCATGCCGCGATCGTTGGCTGCAGCGATGACTTCATCGTCGCGGATCGACCCTCCGGGCTGGATGGCGGCGGTGATGCCACGATCGGCTGCGGCTAAAAGCCCGTCGGCAAACGGGAAGAAAGCATCGGACGCTACCACGGCTCCTTTAAGGGCAAGTTCCGACTTCGCGGCCTTCTGTGCGGCTACTTCGGCGGCATCGATGCGGCTCATCTGGCCCGCCCCAACGCCTACGGTCGCGTGGTTTAGCGCATATACGATAGCGTTGCTCTTTACGTGCTTGGCCACGCGCCACGCCAGGTCCAGGTCGTTCCATTCCTGCGCAGTCGGAGCCCGATCGGTGACCACCGTCCATGCCGCCCGCATCTCGTCCAGCGGCGGCAGCGCCGGGTCGGACGCCTGCATCAGGTAGCCGCCGCGCACGGTGCGGATGGCCCGGAGCGGCGTGGTGCCATCGAAGGTGGCCACCTCAATCAGCCGCCGGCGTGCATTCTCTTCCAGAAAAGCCCGTACGTCGGGCGGGAACGCCGGGGCGAGAATGATCTCGGTGAACACCTCGTCGATAGCCTCAGCCGTCGCCATATCCAGCGGCTCGTTGACCGCCACGATGCCGCCGAAGGGCGACTGGCGGTC
>LKNB01000075.1 GCA_001564055.1 Rhodothermaceae bacterium Tc-Br11_B2g6_7 | reverse complement strand
CCGTCGCGGTAAAATATGCCTGCGATTCCGCTCATAAGCTTATCGATGTTGTATTGATTTGCAATGTGGTATGCTTGGAGCCTGTGGTTTTATGACGCTGTTCGCTTGGTCAGGACGATGGACCGGGGACGATGGACGACGAGGTGGGGCGTGCCACGTGGTGCGTGGTGCGTTGAACGGTTCATCGGTCACAAGGGCCCTACCTGGTGGGATAGGGACGATGGACGATGACATGATGCGTTGAACGTGGGACGTGGAACGGTTCAGTGGGCACTATTGCTGGGTGGGTGCAAGTGGACGATGGACTGGGGACGATGGACGATGACGTGGTGCGTGATGGGTTGAGCGATGGGAACGTCGAATGTGGAGTGGTTGATCTACGCTTGGTTTGGGTAGCGTAGCTATTGGCTATCGTCCATCGTCATTAGCCGTGCCTGGCCCCAGTCGCTTTGGGCGCGCTGTTTCCAGCCTGTCGGAGGAGGCGGTTAAAGGCTGTGACGGCCGCGGTGCGTCCCTCTTGAGCCGATATGTAGGCTTTATGGTCACGTCCATCCGGTTGCTTTCCAGACTCCTGTTTGAGGGCCTCAGCTACGGCAGCAGGCGTCGGATGTGGGAGTAGCGTTCCGGCGTTTAATTCACGGATCCGCTGCGCAGCCTCGCTCCGCTCCGGGCCCAAGAACACACACGGGCGTCCGGCGGCGAGCACACCATACACCTTACTGGGCACGACCAGCCCTTCCACTTCCGATTGCATGGTGACAAGGTGCACGTCGGCGGCGCTCAGGCTTTCGGCGAGGCGGTCCTTGGGTTGAAATGGTAGTAGGGTGACGTTCGACAAGTTTCGCGTCGTGACCTGCTCAGCAATCCATGCTTTGCGTGGCCCCTCTCCCACGAAGGCGAACACCATGTCCGGCCGCTCATGGCGGAGTTGCTCGGGGCGGAGTTGCTCGGCGGCGTCAAGGATGACCTCGAAGGGATGCGCCAGCCCCATGTTGCCGGAGTACATTACCACGGTCTTGCCTTGCCAGCCCTGCTTCGTACGAAACGTGTTCTGTTCGTGGGGTACTGGGTGCACAGTGGACGGCGCCCAGTTGGGAATCACACTGATCTTCTCCGGTGATATGCCTCGTGCCTCGATGCGGCGTTTCATGCAGCGGCCTACGGCAACGATGTGGTCATGGCCGTTGAGCGCCCAGGTTGATAGGCTGCGCATGGCGTTAGCCAGTACTCCCCTTTCGGGAATCACCTGCAGCGCCTCGGCTACCTCGGGGTACAGGTCTTGCGCCCAGTGCACCGTCCGCGCACCAGTAAGGGCTCCCAGCGCAGGGCCCAGCACCTTCAGCATGGGTGGATCGGTTTTGGTGACAATCACGTCGGGGCGCGGCAAGCGCAGCGCATGGGTCAGGAAGCGCGGGTAGAGCGACAGGTAGGCGGCGGCCCGGCGCCAGGTGCTTTCCCGGGTGAAGGCCAAGCCGTCTACGCGGTGGACCCAGACACCCGCCTGCCGATCGACCTCAGGCGCGCCCGGATGTGGACCGGTAAGGATGTGCACCTCCCAGCCCCCTGCGGTGAGGTCCTCGGCCAGCTCAGCCAGCAGCGCTCCAGTAGCGCCCCCTGCAGGCGGGTAGACGCGGTTGATGAAGAGAACGCGGGGAGTTTTGATGATGGGAGATGTGGGTTTATGCAGGATAGTCGACTCTACCTTCCGGACGATTGACGAAGGACGACAGACGACGTTTCAGGTGTGAAACTGACGAGGTTGGGCGTGCACCGGCGGGCGTTTACCCTGGAACGTAATGCGACGGCGAGCGACATATGACGCTTTACGCCGCCGGAGCAGCAGACGTCTGGAGGTCTGCTTCGATTGCCTCCGCTACTTCTGTTAAGCGGTCTTTGTCTGCCGGTCGCAGGAGCACCTTCATGTCAACGGTGCGCCGAATGGGCGCATACGTCGCCAGCAACTGAGCCTGCGCGTTAGGAACCACTTCAGGATAGCGGTACATAAACGCGTTTCGCATCAGTTCGATGAGGCCGTCCGAGGCTGTGATGGACTCAACCTTCACTTGCTCGCCTCGACCCAGCACATAGATCCGTCTCAGCGGGACGGGCTGCGTAGCGTGCCGTTCACGCGTGTCGAGAATACGCTTCGTGGCTCCCTCGCACAAGGGGTAGTGGGCCTGATCGGGTATGCCAAGGCTTTCTATCGCATCCGGCCAGAGCTTCACGCCTGTCGGGCCGGGCCGCACGGTCCACCCGGAGGGCTCGCGCGGATCGAGGACTACGACATCGTCGGATATGAGGTGATGCCCGCGCTCCCACAATGTAGCGGCCATCGTGGATTTTCCGAAGCGCTTGTCTCCAATGAACGCGACGGCATCATCCCCCACCCTGAGGGCCGAGGCGTGTAGTACCGGCAGCCCACGTCCCACGAGTACAGCCGATAGGACAAGTCCGAGAATAGGCAACCGCAACAGGTCATCGGCGACGCCCGCGATAGGCCAGATGGTGATACCCGATGGGTCTACCCGATAACGACCTATATTTTTAAACTCCATGAGTAGTGTACCGCCGGGCTGTCGCGAGACCACCGGCCCGTCTTCCCTCTCCTCCAATGCCCCTTGCGGCAGCACCTCTGCCCGCCGAATGATTACGTCCGCAGACCTATCAGGCGGTTCCCATCGGTGCGCCTCAGGGATATCAACGGCGGACTGGACCGTGAGACCATATAAAATAAATGTATGATTCATTGTGGTGCGTCTTTCAGTCGAAAATGGTATTATTTCGTACAGGTTCAACCCGGTTTCGTATCCCGATCGCACGATCGAGGTAACGACAATTTGTGCTACGGAGCCTACGCCAATGGCGTGACAGGCGTTGCCTTTACACTCATGCGGAAGGACGGGCGCTTATGGTGTGCGCCGGCTCTCCGGCTCCATGGAGCCTGGGGAGTGCAGAAAGCACAGTCAGTATGTAAATACGATCTGCGGTTGCTGTGGTCATCCTTCGGATTGCATCGGGGCCTCTGCTGGCGAACCGTAAGCCAGGAGGCATTGGGAATGGCCGCGTTCGTTGCTTCGTTCTCAACTCGCAATGACATCATAAATGCCACTTGTCATCGCGAGCGAAGCGACGCGATCTCATCAGGAGGGGCCCCGTTGGGTCTGATCAGCTCCTTGCCATTTCGGTGGCGTATGAGGTGTCGGGGCACCGGTTGCCGGTTGGAGATTGCCGCGTCACTCGCTGCGCTCGTTCCTCGCAATGACATTATAAATACCACTTGTCATTTCGAGCGGAGCGAAGCGCCCCGACCGCAGGGAGGAAGTGCTCCTGGGGTGCAATCTCGTCAGGGATCGCAACGGTGCCTTCGGGAGCAGTCCTTAGGCCAAGAGGCAGTTGGAGATTGCCGCGTCGGCCTACCGGCCTCCGGGCAATGAAAAAAGACCCTCATCTTTCATGCACCCTGTCGTTGCGGGCACGGGTTTAACGCATCAGTAGGCGAAGGGGGCGGCGTTGATCACGGTGTTTTCTCTGTCGTACCAGCGGCGCTGGTCGACTGCTGCGCGGTGGACCGTTTTACCGGGTGCGCACGAATCCCTACGTGCGTAGCGACCGGGCGCCAGCCGCCCAGCACGTGCCCGCCCACGTTGCCTGCGGCCTTCGGACCGATATACATCGCCGTTGAGCCCCCGCCGTCAAGTATGATGCCGTTGCGTGCCCCAGCCTCTGCCAACACCTCAGTAGCGGCTTTGTACGATGCATGCTCAAATACCGCCAACCACAGGAGTCGGCGTTCGGTATCGACGCCCAGTAGTGTTCTTCGGTCAGCCGGCCCATGCGTCGTAGGGCGGGGCCTTCCATCACGTAGCATGATGTCCCCACTCCCAATCCCCCAGCGGGCGCGCTGCAACACGTCAGCCGGTGGTTGCAGATTGGGGTCGATCCGGGGACGCCCTTCGTCATCAATCCACAAGAGACGGCTGTGACGCGACACGTGACTGACCGCGCCGTTTGCTACGGCGGTGTGCCGGCTGTTGACCTGTTGGCCTGGCCAATACCACCGCCCGTTACGGTCAAAGTGTGCGCCGTTAATGGTGACAGCTAACCCCTCCCGGCGGGCAATCCACCAGGGGTAGGCCAGCCGGTACTGGTAGCCTCTCTCGACAGCACTCGAGTCTACTGGCGTAACAAACGGTTCGACCCCTGCTGCTGATAAGTCTACCCTCACGATATGGGCAAGGCCGCTGTTCCCTTCCGTCTCAGGCACCGCCTGAACTTCGTAGGTTACCCCGTGAAAAATCTCGACTGGTCCCCGCACTTCGGGACGCTGCAGCCACAGGTACGCGCTACCTATACCCACAAGTATGCACACGCTGAACAGGAGATACCCCAAACGACGCCTAATCCTCATCCGTGGTGACCTCCATTGATTGTTCGCGGCTGCGAGCTTGTACGACAACAGGCGTCCACCTGTACCCGGCCTTATCTGGCAGGCTATGCATCAGCCTCCGGGGCGTCAGCCCGCGCTTTAAGTTGGATCATGTATTCGTAGATCGCCAGCAGTACGCAGTAGTGAAACCCCGGCCACCCATCCAAAAAGCCACGGCGCCCGACATACATGTATAAAAACCGCAGCAACGGCCGCAGGGGAAGCTGGTACGAAAGGTCTTTGAGCGCCCGGCGTCGGCGTTGTGGTTCATCCGATATCAGGCCAGACCAATCGATCGACCGGTTGTTGATAAGTTCTTGCATGTACGCAGCCTCATCGCTGGAATAGCGATTGTGCCGCGCGAACCAGTCGGTGACCCCCTTGGAGAACGCATAGTGCAGCAGGGGCTCCTGGAGCGTGCCTATAGCCTCATCCGCAAGGGCACCGCGCTGTCCATGGCCCACCTGCGCGAAACGCAGGTGACTCCGACGCCCAAAGCGTACCTGATAGGTAGGATACATCCCTGCGTGCTTCAACCAACGGCCCTGAAAGATGAGTTTGGAAGGCACCCGATACGCATCCGCGGCGCCTCTCTCCGCTTTCGTCACGAGCTCACGATGCAGCACAGGGGGTACCCGCTCATCGGCATCGAGGTGTAAGACCCAGTCGTGCTGCAGGTTGCCGTGGGCAAGCCCGTAGTTGCGTTGCGCGGCGAAGGTGTCAAATGGGCGCTGCATGACCCGAGCCCCACCGTCCCGCGCAAGAGCGACCGTATCATCGGTGCTTCCGGAATCTAACACCAGGACATCGTCGCTCCACGCCACAGAGGCCAGGCAGTCGCTGATGTTGATCTCTTCATTGTACGTCAGGATTAGGACCGATATCATGGGGCAGCTTCGCGTAGGGTGCGCTTTCGAATGACAGCCGCCGGGTTGCCAGCAACGATGGTCCAGGAAGGGACCTCCTTGACAGCCACCGCCCGGGCGCCCACAATGGCGCCTTCGCCGACGGTGACCCCCGGACCGATGAACGCCTCGGCACATACCCAGGCCTGATCCTCCACCACAATGGGCGGCTTCAAAAGTGGCATCGTTGGATCCGTATGATCGTGCGTGCCCGCGCACAGATGGGCATGCTGCGAGATGGTCACCTGGGAGCCGATCGTGATCGGGCCCAGATTATACAGAATCGCATGCTCCCCGACCGCGCTGTAAGCGCCTATCGACAGCTTCCATGGAAAGTACACCGTGGCCGAGGGATAGATGTGCACGCCCGGTCCCACGGCTGCCCCAAACAGCCGAAGCACCCCCCGCCGCCAGGCGAAAAAGGGGCGCGGGCTAAGGGAAAACAGGAGCGTCCCCAGCGTGCCCCACAAGACGCGCAGCAGCAGTTCCCACCACGTATACTTCCGCTGCGACCGGTTCGCCTCTATGTTCAGGGACTCAGGCATGGAACGGTGTCGACGGAGGGGTTGACGAAACGGTCGAATCGTTGGCGTCGGTAGCCGACGGAGCCAGCCGGGCGTACACGTCTTTGAGTGCCGCTGCTATAGCCGGCCACGCGTACCG
Organism: Rhodothermaceae bacterium Tc-Br11_B2g6_7; assembly: GCA_001564055.1. GTDB lineage: Bacteria > Bacteroidota > Rhodothermia > Rhodothermales > Salinibacteraceae > Tc-Br11-B2g6-7. The sequence goes on along the minus strand of LKNB01000075.1, from coordinate 7,494 downwards.
AGCGTCCACAAGCGCCTGGCCGCGCCTCCCCATGGCCGCACGCTCGGCATCCGAGCAGGCGATGGCCTGCCGCAGTGCGGTGGTAATCTCAGACACTGAGGGCTCCACCCACCAACCACACCGGTGTGTCTGCAGTTCGTGCCAGGGTGCACCTGTCGTCGTGAGCACTGGCGTACCGGCCAGTAACGCCTCGGGCACCACCACGCCAAAATTCTCGCTATGGGTGGGCAATACAAAAAGATCGCTACCCTGATACCAGGCCCATTTTTCCGTGTCGTCCACAGGGCCAATCAGCGACACCTGGTCGCGGAGGTCCAGTTGCTGGATAAGGTTCCTGACGTCCGCTGCATGGCCTCCGTCATCCGGACCCGCGAGGACAAGCTCCCATCCGGCTGGCGCTACCTCAGCCCAGGCACGAAGCAGCAGGGGCAGTCCCTTCTTGGGATGCAGGCGCGAGAGGAAAAGGGCCCGGCGACGTCCCTCTCGGGGCATCGGGGCAGGCCAACGATCGGGCACAACAACGCCGTTTGGGACCACAGCCACCGGGAGCGACAACCCTAAATCTTCCACATGCTCTTTCTCCATGGTGGACGTTACGTGGATCTGGCCTGCCTGCTGAAGTGCGTAGCGCTGATACAGGTGCCAGGCGACCCGTTTTTTCCGTGCGCCGTGCTGTAACGCCCACGGCTCAAGCATACCTCGCGGCGTTACCACACGCGACGTCCCGGTCCAGGCTGCACAGACAGCACTCCAGACGTTCGTGGGCAGCCACAGGCCATGGTCATGAATGACATGGGGCTGCATCGCTTGCACACGCTGATACAACGTGCGTCCATAGGCTCCCACGCCACGCAGGCCCGTGCCTTCTGCAGCTGTTAGGCGAACTCCCGCCGGATGCAGTGCCGGATCTGTCGCCTGCGCTTTACGCGTGACGATTTCGACGTCCACGCCCGCACGCACCAACTCCGCAGACAGTGCCGTTACGGTGCGCGCAGGCCCTCCCGTGTCGGGATGCAGACTATCAATCGTGTGAAGCACGCGAAGCGCCATACAACAGGTTAACCTAAGAGCAATAGGAAATAAAGCAGAGTAAATTGGCACGACGGGCCGCCCAGCCGCCGCAGGACACGGCCCCGCACCTCCCTCACCGCGAGCGGCTACGGGCGAAGCGATCAGGGGTGACCTCGGATGGAGGCTCCGACGGTCTGGGCACCTGCTCCGCTGGCATGATTAGGCCGGCCATGCGACCGGCCCAAAATAGCAGGCCCATCAAAACGAAGCTCCAGAACAGTGTATTAGCCATGTATTCAAATGCCTGGCCTTTCCACATCAGACGAAAGAACGCCGTATACATCAGCGCGGTGCCAATCCAGTAGCCGCCGAACCATCGCTCAGCGGTGCGTGAAAACCACGACGCTGCCATACCAAAAAGTAAGCACGCGAGAAATATGCCTAAGGCGCCTGCGGAAAGGTACGCATCGACCACATATTGGGGCTTGGCTGAGACGCTACTGCGCCGATCGATCACGCCGGTCTCGTAGGCCCGCTCCATGGAGAGCCGCTCGGTGTTGGGTTTTTCTGCCCACAACACACGAGGAATTAGACTCTCTGCAGACTGCTGGACGATTTGCGTACCATAATGGGGCTGACGGTCGGGAACCGCTTCAATGTAGCTCACAAACATCCCTATTTCGCTGAAGCGCCCCGTAAAGAAGCTCCAGTTGCGGGCGGCGATGTTTACTTCGCCAGAGACGATCTGGCGCGCGGCCTCAATGGTGGCCTCCTCCGCGTCCATGTCCCCCTCCCAGTGGAGAGAACGAAAAATACCATTAAAGGCCGGAACGAAGGTCAAGAACAGGATCAGCGCAATGGGTCCCACAACGGTGACAAAGCGGCGATAGACGGGGTACAAAAACACAAGCGGCAGTACGATCGCAACCAGCAGCTCCTCTTTCCACCCGCTCATGGCGGCCATGGCAAGGTTGGCGCCGTACAATAGCCCGGTGGCGACGATCAATGGCCCGTGCCGATCCCAGATGGCAAACACAAGGCTCAGCACAGAGGCAACCATCGCTAAATCTGCAAAGCGAATACGGAATTGGAAAAGACCACCCCCAAGCAACTCAAGACCGGCACCGATCACGAAACTCATACTCGCAATAAGCAAGAAAAGCCATGTTGACGAAAGGCGAGTTACCACCTGATAGCGTCCGCTATCCTCGTACGACATCGTAAACAGCATGCCGGCGGCGACGGAGGCGTGGGCGAGCACATAGTAGCGCTGCGCTTGGGCTGCCAGCGCCAGTTCAGACGACTCCCCAAACCCCACCGGCGCCTGAAAGTCAAGGTAGACGTAGCCCATCAGGTTGAGCACGTAAAAGATGGAGGTCAGCGCCGTAAATGACGCAAACATGAGCTGCGTCAGGACCACTGGCCGCATCACTTGCCCGCTAAACGGACGGTCGCCCGGCAGGGGCTTCACCTTGCCCGTAACGGTAAACCACAAAATCCAGAAGGAGCCCAGCCAGGCGATAAAGAAAGACAGTGCCGCCCACTCGGCAAACACTTCAGCCGCAAGGTAGGGCAGAAACAGGAAAGCATACCGTAGGGGAGTGTACGGCGTGGGAGATGAAACACTTTGTGACACGCTCTAACCGCTTATGGACAACTTGTGATTTTGCGCTGGTACGCGAGGCTCCACGGCAGGTTTACAAGCCATGGTAGCCGAACTGCTTTTACGTCGACACGCTGAACGTACCTGTCAGGTAAAGTGCGTGATCTTTTGTCATCTGCCGCCCTTCTGTGCTGAGCATGGAGGCTGCGGGTGCTGAAGGTAGGTCCCGAGCGCAGCGACACACGCAAGTAATCTCTTGATGTGGAGCATATTCTGTCTGATTGATCCCGGTGGCGCACGTGAAGAGATGCTTCGCTACCGCTCAGCATGACGTGGGTGGGAAAAGCTGATGGTGAGGACAAGTCCGAGCACGCGCGCCTTGGGTGTGCGACCATAGGTTATTTCCGGGGCGGTCTCGGTCCCGTGGTTGCGTTGGATAGGATGGAGTCGGGGGCGGACCCACCGACCGTCGCGCCTGAAATGGTCGCGAGGAGCATAAGGAAAACACAATGACCCGATCGAATCTCGCGATCAACTTCACACCAGTAAAATCTGGGTCACTCAACAACAACCTGTACCTCCTCTGTGGCGGTGCCAATGCCGGAGATCCCACCCGTAACCGTGACCGTGGTGGTGCCGGGTCCCTGCGGGGTGAGGGTCAGGAAGCGTTCGTGCTCATCCATGCTGACGGTTACAATAGCCTCGTCGCCTGAAGTAGCACTGTACGCAATCACGTCGCTGGACTCCATGCTGGCCATGGTGCCAAGGAGATCGATGGTAATGGGCGTACCATCGGAGATCGTAACGTCATCAACGATCCGTGCCTTAAACACGCCTGTTGGGCTAAACATATCCAGCGGTGTGCACCGCGCCGCCCAGTCAAGGGTGAGGGCTTCGCCTGCCGCAAGCGCACGCGAGAGGTTCACGCGGAGGTAAGGGTCACGGTGCTCATAGGTATTGCCATCGGGCATGAGTTGGTCACGGATCGAGCCATCCGCATTGGCTATCTGGATGCTTTCTACAGTTAGATCACCTGGACCGGAGGTTATAACAGCTTCTGTCTCGTTGGCGAAGGACAGTAGGTTGGTTTCGATAAGCACGTAGTCCTGGCCTTCGTCGCTACTGGTGGACGTGAATGTACCCGTGCGGTCTGACGAGCGCCCTGCACGGTCTACCACATCGCGCAACCGAAGGGTTTGCTCGGGGTGGGTAATATTCCAATGGGTTGCATCCGCCCTAAAATCCCGCGTAGCCGAGTAAACATTAATAGTTGAATCATGGAGATATAAACGTATTGCTCTTGATCCCGTTGCGCTGTGCAAGATACCTCGGGCATATCCTAAAAACTGATTATCTACTTTTAGATTTGTTGCAAATATATCATACGGGAGCAAATCTCCTGAAGGGATATTTGTTGCCCTGAAGGCCCATCCATCAATTGGCTTCTGAAAATCAACGTTGTCTATGTCCAATCTGCCACTTGTACCTTGTGGATACACAAAGTTACCAGCAAGTGGATCACTCTCGTCGTAAGGCTGCCCCCAGGGATTGCTCTTCGACAGAGGTCTAAACCCCCAAAAATCATGTGTAACTACTTCTGGGCTCCCGTGCACAGTAATGTTGCGAAAAGTATTGTGAGTATATGGTGGAGCGAATGCGGTAAATGTTATCCCGCCACCTTGGTCTATTACCTCTATATTATCGAAAACGTAACTATTCACTGGTAGGTTGCTACCACTTGCAGGCTGGAATATAGTTGTTTTAACATCGGGGGCTGTCAATATTGTGCCATTACGGTAATGGCCCTTATAACCCACGTCAGCAAAGACGTTGACTAACACGTCATTACCTGCAGAAAGATCAACGGTAAACCCGTCAACATCAATATTATTGCTTCCAATGAGATTAGAATCATCTACAGGGTTTGTCCCGAAATCAGCTCCGTGGTGGTCAAACACCTTAAACCATGTTTCGCCCCATCCATCAAGGTCGGCAAAATTGTTAGGACCGGGATACATGGTCAGGTTCTCGAACGTGGCTTCTGTGACTTTATTAATGGATGCCCACGCCGCGCCGTCAACCTGCCAGTTTTTGTGGTGCCCTCGCGTGCGGTATAGCTGGTGATTTTTCTGCGCATCGCCTACGCGTACATACTCGCTGGGCGTAAAGTCCAATGCATTGTTCATGCCGAGGCCATTCCCAGGAAAGTCGTGAAAATACACACGATAAAAATGTGCTGTGGCATTGTCGGGCGTTGCCGTTGAGTTAATACCTTGTGAGGCAAAGCCATTCCACGAGTTGGCCTCCTGAAGCTGCTGCTTGAGACTTGAGCTTACGTTGTCTATCACCTGCTGATTGCCAGCGACATTTCCGTAAATCTCAAGGTCCTCTATGCCCACCTTGTCTACCATATACTCATGCGTGAGGTCAACCTCTGTCATGCGCATTGCGTGTAGAATATCATACTCTATATTGGGCAAGAGGCCTAAGCGATGATTCATTGCCAATCCTGGCGCTACGGTCAGTTTGCCGCGGGTCGGATTGCCATCTGCGGCATCGCCGTATACCGCATCTCCCATTCCTCGCAGGTTCACCCCGTTACGCACGCGGATGGTATAGCGGTAGTAAAACTCTCCTGGAATATCCACATGCGCCCAGTCAATGCCGCCGGCATTGTAAATCTTCGCGGCGGCATTGATGGCGTAGGCAATATCGTTGCGGGCGTTGTATGGATCATTAGGGTCAGCAGGCTTCGCTCCCCACCAGCGGATATCTACGCTATCAGTAACGTCAGCCCGGCTTAACCTGCGAGCGCTCTCAACCGTTTTGTACCGAATGATAAACGGAGCGGAGGTACCATAGCCTGCTTGTTGACGAACACCAAAAAAACCAGCGCTGTTTGCCCCGATCGTGCCCCCACCATAGTCAACCCAGTCAAGGCTTTGATTTGAGGCAGCCGTCCCGTGCCCATGCATTAATTCGTGTGGGATTGTCTCCTCGGGCGTCGTTCCATATTGCACCGTGATGCTGCCCCACACCAGTTGATGCGGCGTTAGGGTATAGGGGGACGTGAGGTTGTGTGAAGTCGTGTGCTCCCACACCTCACTTACGTCCTCATCGAGAGCGAAGCACGTACCCCCGTCGGTAGCGCAGGCATCGTCCGTCACGTCAAACAGCCCGCCCCCGCCGTCGCCGGGAGTGTGGTACCCCTGAACCTGCACCTGCTGCCCCACCTCCAGGTCCGTGAGCGCCAGGGCGTCGGCCAGGGTGGGCACCGCAATGGGGAGCGGCGCCAGTGTTGGATCTTCTGGATAGATGAGCGTGCTGGCATCGGTGGCGTAGAGCCAGTACCCCCGGCCCGGGTGCAGTTCGTCGAACATAACCAGGTCCAACGCCGGACTGTAGATGTTGCCAAGGTCGTCTTTGGCCAGTAGCAGTACGTCCGTGATGCTATCGAACGCTGTCGCCACTGAGAGTGGGTTCGCATGGAGCGTGGGAATCAGGTTCCAGCCCTCATGTAGGGGCACCTCGGTCAGCTCCGGGCGCACCCGTGCGCCCTCCACCGCAAGCGTGGCCGCTGCCGCCATGTAGATGAGGTAGCTTTCGTCTACCTGCCAGGTGTCGATCTGTATGATCTCTTCCTGTGGCAGGTACAGCCGCCCGCGCTGATCCTGTATGCCCACCAGCTGGTCGGTAATTCCTTCAAGCACGGCACCAAACGACGGATCGGCCGGGGCTGTGTGCAACGACACCAGGTTCCATCCTTCCTCCAGCGTTAGCGTCTGTGTGGTTGGCTCGTCCGTGGCCTCTGCAGCCGCAGTGGCGCCCCCTCCCACGGACAGGGCACACCAGAGGAGCAGTACCAGGGCTCCTACCATGGAGCGCTGGGTCCGGCGCACGACGGGAGCAGACTGGGACATAGGAGCTGTATGCTGCATGGGTAGAGATCTATTCAGCGCTGCAGGATGGATTTGGTGGCGTAGTATCGGCTACCATCGCGGATTCTAAACTGCTTACCGTAGTTGTGGGCTCTTGGGGCTGGGGACCGTGGGCGGTCGACGAGGGGTGCATTGCTTCAGCACTGTGCCATCGCCTCGACGCACGGTCGGTGGGGACTTTGCAGGTGGTTGGAGATTGCCGCGTCGGCCTGGCGGCCTCCTCGCAATGACATCTTTAATACTACCTGTCATTGCGAGCGGAGCGAAGCAATCTCGTCAGGGATGGCTTCGCGGTTTGCATTTACAATCGTGCAATCACGCCATCACTTTGCTTTGCTCGTCGCATGTTGCCGGTTGGAGATTGCCGCGTCGGCCTGGCGGCCTCCTCGCAATGACACCTTAAATACCACTTGTCATTGCGAGCGGAGCGACGCAATCTCGTCAGGGGTGGCTTCGCGGTTTACATTTACAATCGTGCAATCACGCCATCACTTTGCTTTGCTCGTCGCATGTTGCCGGTTGGAGATTGCCGCGTCGGTCCGTGCTCCCTCCTCACAATCACATCCTACTAAATGAAGGCTGTCATCGCGAGCGGAGCGACGCGATCTCGTCAGGGGTGGCTTCGGCTTCTCTGTTGCCAGTCCGTGGGCGATGAAGCAGTTGGAGATTGCCGCGTCGGCCTGGCGGCTTCCTCGCAATGACATCTTGAATATCATTTGTCATCGCGAGTGGAGCGACGTGATCTCGTCAGGGATAGCAACGGAGCCTCCGATAGTAATCCGCAAGCTATGAGGCAGTTGGAGATTGCCGCGTCGCTCGCTGCGCTCTCTCCTCGCAATGACATCTTTAATACTACCTGTCATTGCGAGCGGAGCGAAGCAATCTCGTCAGGGATGGCTTCGCGGTTTGCATTTACAATCGTGCAATCACGCCATCACTTTG
>LKNB01000074.1 GCA_001564055.1 Rhodothermaceae bacterium Tc-Br11_B2g6_7 | reverse complement strand
TACCGCATCACCCCCGCGCTCTGCGAGATGCTGCAGGCGTACCATCCGCTCTGGCTGAACACGCACTTCAACCATCCCAAAGAGCTTACCGCGGATGCCGCCGCAGCGATCGACCGGCTACTGCAAGCGGGCGTGCCGGTGGGCAACCAGACGGTGCTCCTTCGCGGCATCAACGACGACCGCGACACGATGAAGGCGCTAAACGAAGGCCTCGTCCGGCTGCGCGTGCGGCCGTATTACCTCTACCAGGCACAGGTCATCGGGGGCACCGCGCACTTACGGACGCCCATCGAGCAGGGCATGGCGCTGACCGAGGCGCAGCGCGGTCGCACCAGTGGCTTTGCGATCCCCACCTACGTGCTGGACACACCCTACGGGAAAGTCCCCCTGAACCGCTCGTACGTGGAGGGGCGCGCAGGCGATCACGTGGTGATGCGCACCTACAGCGGTACGCGCTGGGCCGAACCAAACCCACTGCCTCCCAACTTCTCCTGCGAGGTTACCCTTCCCCCCATCGCTATGCCCAACGATGCCCAAACGATCGCTACCGACTCGTCGTTTGTACCATTACCGGTTGCTTCCTGAAGGACAAAGCGCTACGCTTCCAAGCCAGCGTCCTCCAAGTTGGCTGAAATTTGGCGCAGCCGTGCCAAACGGATTGACATTCGCCCCGTATTGGCCCTACTTTAGCTCTATGGTTGTAGATTGTGTTCGTTATTACAAGGCACACCGTCCCCGTTGCGACGATCCCTTTTTAGCCGTATTCTCCGCGCTTTATCCAGCGTGCTTGCCCTCGTCATAGCCCTTGCTGCTGTAGTGTTAGAGGAACCCATGTTGTACGTCCTTGCTGGTCTGCTCGTCTTTGTGGCGATCGTTCTTTTTGGCGTCGTGTACTGGCGCCGCCAACAGGGCGACGACCGGAACCCCTATGCGGTGCCGATGGAGAAAGAGACCTCGGAAGAGGATGATCTTCGCTCGCTCGGCATCATGAATATCCGCCCGCGTGAACGACGGCAGAAAACAGAACCCGGGGCTACCCCTCGGCCGAAAGAGGCCCCTGCGCAAGACACAGGTGGGGATTCGATGGCTACGCCCGTGACGCCGGCCGAACCTGAAGAATCGGCGACGGCATCCGCGGACGACGAGGAGTGGGCCCCCGTTCCTGAACCGGCCACGCGCACGACGGCAGAGGCAAGCGCCGCGGAAGATGAGGCCGAGCGAACGGCATCAACGACGGACGATGGGGCCGCGGACGCAGATGTGGGGCAGGCCCAGAGCACATCGACGGAAACGGTCTCCCCGGTTGATGGAGCGCCCGCCGAAACAGCATCCGAGCCCACGGCTCAGGAAGACCCGGTGCTGATCCCCTTGCTGCGGTCTCTCCGTAATGCGCTCAACGCGCATACGGCCTGCTTGCTAAAGCAAGAAGAGCTTGCCCTTACGTATGAGGTGCAAGCCCTGGACAGCGCGGACCCCAATGCGCTGCGGTCGGGCACGTTCAGCACGCGCAAACCACTACTCTCGGCTACGATGTCGCAGCGCCGGGTATCGGTGCGGCACGTTGGAGCTGGCGGCTTGCCCCATACGACCCTTGGGTTTTACAAGGAGCCGGTGCACGTGGCGGAAGTCGGCCTGGCTCCCATTGAACGTCCCAACAGCACCTCCACCTATTTTCTGTTGGTCGATGCCCTAACCGAGGAAGCCCTCGGCACGCAGCGCGGCCGGACGATCCTTGCGCAGTATGCCCAGCTGCTGAGTACGGTGATGGAAGATGATGCTACACCTGAGCCTACCCCGCACGCCGCCCAGAACGGCACGTCGGAAACGTCGGAAGAGCACGTGCGCCCGCGCCGGGAAATCATTGCTGAGGAAATTGTGCAGGCCGAGGCTGCCAACCGCCCACTGGGCCTGGCGCTTGTCCATCTACGCAACGCCGAAATCGTAGCAGACGATGGGCTGGGTGCCATTCGGCGGGCTGAGCGTGCGCTTCGTAAACGCCTCGAGAAAGCCTCGCCGGATGCTCGCGTGGAGCGGTTTGGCGAGTGCATGTTTGGCGTCTTTCATCGCGCACCCATCAGCGAGTTGGAGCACTGGGCCGCCGACCTGCAGCAGTTCATGTCAGCAGAAGATGGGGTGCTATCGGGTGGCGTCAACATCGGCGTCGCGATGCTGGGAGACCGCCACCGCAGCGACCCAGACACGTTCCGAGCTGATGCCACCACTGCACTCCGCGAAGCCTACGAAACCGGGGCCGCCACCCTGATTGAGTAGCCAGGGATGGGGCCGCCGCAACGAAGCACAGCGTTGCCATATCTGCCCGCCATTCCGGTACGGTAGCCCTCCCGCATCTCCTCTCTCCCTTTATCACCCGTCCCCCGTACGCTTTTGCTTTTCGTAACCATCGTGATGGACGGCGTCGGCATTGGCGCCCAGCCGGACGCCAAGGTGTATGGCGATGACGGAAGCGACACCCTCGGCCACGTGCTCGCCGCTGAGCAGCCCACGCTTCCCACCTTTACCTCGCTGGGGCTGGGCTGCATCCGGGACCTGACGGGCGTCCCCTGCCCGGGCCGCCCTCGGGCACGCTACGGCCGCATGCGGGAGGTATCCGCTGGAAAGGACAGCACCACCGGACACTGGGAGCTCGCAGGCCTTCGCCTCGATACCCCATTCCCGACCTATGCCGAAGGATTCCCCGACGAGGTCATTGATGCGTTCATAGCGGCCACCGGCTGCCACGGCGTGCTCGGCAACAAGCCCGCTTCCGGCACAGCGATCATTGCCGAGCTTGGACCCGCCCATGAGGAAACCGGCCACCCGATCGTCTACACCTCCGCCGATAGCGTCTTTCAGATTGCGGCCCATAAGGACGTCATCCCGCTGGAGCGTCTCTACGAACTGTGTGAGCTGGCACGAACCGAGGCCTGTGTGGGAGACCACGCCGTTGGCCGGGTGATTGCGCGCCCCTTCGTGGGCACAGCCGGTAATTACACCCGCATCTCGGAAGAGCGCAAGGACTTCAGCCGCGCCCTTCCCCGCCCGCCCCTTCAGCAGGTCTTGCAGGAGGCGGGTGTGCGTACCATATCCATCGGTAAGATCGCTGACCTCTTTGATAAGGTCGGGTTCGACGTCATGCAGAAGACAAAGACAAACCCTGCGGGGATCGACGCCACACTGCACACGATTCGTGAGCGCGGGGCGTTGGACGAGCCAACGTTTGTGTGGACCAACCTCGTAGATTTCGATCAGGAGTATGGCCACCGGAACGACCCGGCGGGCTTTGCCGCAGCCCTGGAAACGCTGGATGCCGCGCTACCGGACATGCTGGAGGCCCTGCCCAGCGACGCCGTCCTCGTGCTCACCGCCGACCACGGCAACGACCCCACCTTTCCGGGCACCGACCACACGCGCGAGTACGTGCCGCTGCTCGTCATCGGCGGTTCTGACACGCCGCGCGACCTCGGCCTTCGTCCCAGCTTTAACGACCATGCTGTTACGGTTGCGGACTACTTTGGCGTTGACTTTGAGACAGAAGGCCGCTCGTTTTTGTAGCCGTGCGGCCCTGGTGAGTCTACCTCACACTTGGCCCGCCCCCTACGCCCGATGAAAGAGCGCGACCGCACGGTCGGGATAGTCTGTGGTAATGCCATCAACGCCCATCGCCGCCAGTGCCTGCATGCGATTCGGCGCATTGACGGTCCAGGGCACCACCCGCATGCCTTCCGCATGCGCTCGCTGGACGACCTCCGGCGTCACAAGCCGATGATCCGGTCCCACGATGTCGGGCGTGAACCCCAGCGCAACGAGGCGCCGTTCGAGGCTACGCCGCGGAAAGCGCCCCGCGAGCATGTTGAGCGCCCATGCAGAGGACTCCTCGCGCGCCGCACGCAAGATGCGGTAATCGAACGACAGGATTGACGACCGCTCTACCACGCCCTCCGCATGCAACACCCGGTGGACGGCCTGCACAAATGCCCTCGGGCCCGGGTGGTATCTCCCCTCCCAACGGACCCGCGATTTAACCTCGATGCTGTACAAAGGCTTGGGACGGTCCTGCGCGGCGGCAACCGCTTCCGCCTGCTGCACTACCTCCAGTAATTGCGGCTTATACGAAGGCACGGGTACCTGTTCGGGAAACTTTGGGTGTGGCCGCAATCCGCAATCGAAGCGCTGCACCTCGGCGGTCGTCATCTCAAAGATGCGATAGCGCCGCTGCTGCCAGCGCGGAATCGGCCGGCCATCGGGGAACGAGCAGGTGGCCGCATGAAACCACGGCTCGTGCGACACGATCACTTCCCCATCACCGGCGATCACGACATCCATCTCGAGGGCTGTCGCACCCAGGGATAGCGCCGTCGTAAAAGCCGCACGCGTGTTTTCCGGACGCAGCCCCCGTGCTCCGCGATGGCCGTGGATTTCAATAGTGCCGGGTTTACCGTCGGGAAGTGAGGCTGGCATAATAGGGGGGTGAACAACCGGCAAAGAGGAAGTCTGTAGACGCTTCGACAGGTACACCTGTGGTATGCCGGCGGGCGTATCCCGTTCGGCGACGAGGGAGCGCCTATGCTTCCAGATAAATTCAACGGAGAGGCTCCGAACGCCACTATATGGGGCAACAATCATTGGTCTTTCTGCCGCCTAAACCGTATACTATAGGGCTATACGTTACCGCCTGCGCCTGGCGCTGGTGGTCCCCACGCTGCCCCTCTGTCATCCACCCCTTGGTTTTATGGAAGCGGAAAATCCGCGGATTATTCCGATCAACATTGAGGAGGAAATGAAGTCCTCCTACATCGACTATTCCATGTCGGTGATTGTCAGCCGTGCCCTGCCGGATGTGCGCGACGGCCTGAAGCCTGTGCACCGGCGGGTCCTCTTCGGCATGCGCGAGCTGGGGCTGAGCGCCGGGGCTTCCTACAAAAAAAGCGCCCGCATTGTAGGTGAGGTGCTGGGGAAGTACCACCCGCATGGCGACTCTGCCGTGTACGACACCATGGTGCGCCTGGCGCAGGACTTTTCGATGCGCTACCCATTGGTGGATGGCCAGGGCAACTTTGGCTCCATCGATGGCGACTCAGCGGCGGCCATGCGGTACACCGAAGCCCGCATGACGCGCCTGGCTGGGGAAGTGTTGGACGACCTGGAGAAGGATACCGTCGACATGCAGGAAAACTTCGACGGGACGATGGAAGAGCCGACGGTGTTGCCGGCGGCCTATCCCAACCTTCTCGTGAATGGCTCAGACGGGATTGCCGTGGGGATGGCCACCAAGATTCCGCCGCACAACCTGGGCGAGGCTATCGACGCGGTGATTGCGTTCATGCACGACCCCGAGATCGACACGAAGGGGCTGCTGGAGCATATGCCGGCCCCGGATTTCCCCACGGGCGGTATTATTTACGGCCATGGCGGCGTGCAGCAGTCCTACCACACCGGCCGCGGGCGCGTCATCATGCGCGCCAAGATGCACGAGGAAGAAGTGCGGCCCGGCCGAAATGCCTTCGTCATCACAGAAATCCCCTACCAGCTCAACAAGACCACCCTCATCGAGCGCATTGCGCAGTGCGGGCGGGATGAGCGGATTGAAGGCATCTCCGATCTGCGCGACGAAACCGACCGCGACGGCATCCGCATCGTCATTGAAATGAAGCGGGATGCGCTGCCGCTTGTGGTCAAGAATCAGCTCTACAAGTTTACCCCCTGCCAGCAGACCTACGGCGTGAACATGGTGGCGCTGGTGAATGGCCGGCCGCGGCAAGTCACGCTCAAAGAAGCAATCCGGCATTACGTAAAGCACCGCCTCGAAATTGTCACCCGACGCGCCACCTACGAGCTGCGCAAAGCTGAGGAGCGCGCGCACATCTTGGAGGGCCTCCGCCTGGCGCTCGACAACCTCGACGCGGTCATTACCATCATTCGCCACTCCGACGATACGGACGCCGCCCGCCAAAACCTGATGCGGGGGCGGTATCCCGAGCATCTCACGGAGCAGGACCTGCAGCGCCTCAACACGCCGCTCCGCCCGCCCATCGAAGCGGATCAGGAACGGGGAGCTGCCCAGCGCCTCATGGGCGAATACGTGCCTCCGCCAGAGGAGGGCCTGTGGCTTTCTGAAGAGCAGGCCAGCGCCATCCTGCGCCTCCGCCTGAGCCGCCTCACGGGGCTGGAACGCGAGAAAATTCAGGGCGAGTATGCCGACCTGATCCGCGACATCGAACGGCTGCGTAGCCTGCTGCAGAGCGAAGATCTGCGCATGCAGGTGATTGAGGACGAGCTCCGGGCCGTTAAAGAGCAGTATGCTGACGAACGTCGCACGGAAATCGACTACTCCGGCGGGGACGACATCATCATCGAAGACCTGATTGAGGATGAGCAGGTCGTCGTCACGGTCTCCCACCAGGGCCTCATCAAGCGCACCAGCATCGACGCATACCGTCAGCAGGGCCGTGGCGGTGTGGGCGTGCGGGGCGGTGGCCTCCGCGAGGATGATTTCCTGGAGCACCTGTTCGTCTCGTCCAACCACGACTACCTCCTCTTCTTCACCGACCACGGCCAGTGCTACTGGCTGCGCGTCTACGAAATCCCGGAAGGGAGCCGTACCGCGAAGGGCCGCTCCATCCGCAACCTGATTCAGATTGCTCCGGACGACCGGCTACGCGCGGTGCTCGCCGTCAGCAAAGCCAATTTCGAAGACGAGGACTTCCTCAATTCGCATTACGTGTTGATGACCACCCGGAACGGGCAGGTCAAGAAGACGTCGCTGGAAGCCTTCAGCCGTCCGCGCGTGGATGGTATCATTGCCATCTCCATTACGGACGACGACCAGTTGCTGGAAGCCCACCTTACGGACGGTAACGCGTACGTACTCATCGCTTCCTCGGGAGGGCGAGCCGTACAGTTCAACGAGGAAGACCAAGTGCGCCCGATGGGCCGTAACACGCGCGGCGTGCGCGGCATCACGCTTGGCGATGACGAGTATGCCGTGGGCACGGTCGTCTCGCGTGAGGGTCAGGACGATTTCTGCGTGCTCACCGTCAGCCAGAATGGCTACGGCAAACGCACGCCCATCAGCGAGTACCCGGTGCACTCACGCGGCGGGAAAGGCGTCATCACGCATAACCAGTCGGACCGCACCGGGCCGCTCGTGGCTGTGAAAGGTGTGCAGGCAGAGGATGACCTCATGATTGTCACGGAGCGCGGGCTGATGATTCGGATGGACGTCGCCCCCATAAGCCAAATGGGCCGCAACACCCAGGGCGTGCGCCTCATCAACCTGAAGGATGGCGACACCATCGCCGACGTGACCCGCGTGGTGCGCGAGGAAGACGAGCCTGACGACGAAGCGGCAACCGAAGAAGAGGCAACCGAAGAAGGTGACGCCGCGGCGGCGAGCGATGGCTCCACGCCTTCAGCAGCAGCGGCGAAAGCCGCCCCCTCCTCCAATAACACACCGTCGTAATGATGGGCGTGGCTAAGGCTTCACAATTGGGCCCTGTACCCTTTAAAAAATTCTGTTAGCTTACACGTTCCCGTACACCGGTTATTGCAGCATTCCTGCGGCATCCCACTGTCTTGCGACTTATCCTGTAGTCCCCATGCCTGTCATTGAAAAAGAAGTGCGCATTGAGGCCCCCGTTGAGCGCGTGTTTGACTTTTGGCAACAGTTCGAGCGTTTTGACGAACTGCTCAGTGCGGTAAAATCCATCGAGTCTCGGGGCGAAAACAAGAGCCGCTGGATCGTCCGCGCCCCGTTTAATACGACCGTAGAGTTTGTCGCCGAAACACAAGAGGAGGTCCAGAACGAGTACATCCGCTGGGCCTCGGAGCATGGGGCCGGGCCCGATACGGTGACGAGTGGCGGCGAAATTTTCTTCAAGCCGCTTGACGATAACGCCGCAACCCACGTGCTGCTGCGCTTCGAATACGAAGTCCCTTCCCAGGCAGCAGAACGGGTTATCGCTACGCTCAGTGCGCTTGGCTATCCCGAGCGCGACTTCGATGACAACCTTGAGGAAATTCGCCAGCACGTCGAGGGATAGACGGCCGTGTGCGTCGGATAAGGCTTTGTGCGTTATGCATGATATTATGCAGGTTAGCGTAATTGGTAACGGCCCCGTTGCAGCCTAAAAGAAACGGCGGTAGAGCCGATAAGTTACGCGCACAGTCATCGCATGAACTTAGCTTAGCGCCCCATTCCTGTGGGGCCGATAGGCACGACGTACCCTATGGTTGAAACCTTTGAAGAAGAGATTCGCATTGCCGCTCCTGTCCATCGGGTGTTTACCGTTTGGCAGGATTTCGACACTCTGCAGCAGCTGGTCCGAACGGTGGAGCATGTGGACCGCATAGAGCCCCAGGTCTCGCGGTGGATGCTCCACGCGCCCTTCAACTTACGGATCTCGTATACCGCGCACATCACATCGGTCGAAGAGAACGACCATATTGCGTGGACGTCGGAGCACGACTCGCAAACGAAGGGCGGTCATCAAGGCCCCGTAAGCAACACGGGCCGCATCGAGTTTGAGCCGGTTGATGGCGGCGAAGCAACCCTCGTGCATGTGCGCGTCACGTACACCCTGCCCGGCGAAAAGGCACAGCATGTGGTGAATACGCTGAATGCACTGGGCTACCCCACGCGCGAGATTAGCCGGGCGCTGGAAGACATCCGCGATTACATCCAGGACGAGTACCGGACGCAGGCCACGGCTGCCTGAGCCTAACGACCGGCACGCGTGGTAGCGATGAGTTATGAACCGATTTAGCGGCTGTTACCCGAAAGGGGTGACAGCTTTTTTCGTGTCAGGCCCACCCGTACGGTTCGATTAGTGCCCCGGATGCCCTTCCGGTGGGCCGCCCGCGGCCACCTCTCCGACGACCTCACTGACGAGCGCCATCCCCTGATCCACCTCGTCCTTCGTGATGGTAAGGGGCGAGCGGAAGCGGATGCTCCGGGAGCCACAGCCGAGTACCAAGACGCCGCGCTCCATCCCCACGCGGCGCACCTTGTCGCGAAACCCCGGGCAGGGCAGGTCGAAGGCGCACATAAGCCCACGCCCCCGTGGATTCGTCACGTGCTCGTGCTCCTCGGCCAGCTCTTCAATCCGCTGCACCAGATGGCCCCCCACGGTGCCAGCGTGCGCCACAAGGTTTTCCTCCTCGATGATCTCCAGGGTTTTGTCGAAGCGCACCATATCGACCAGATTACCACCCCACGTCGAGTTGATGCGACTTGAGGTTTCGAAGACGTGACCATCCACTTCATTCAGCTTCTCGCCGGCAAAGATGCCACACACCTGCGTCTTTTTGCCAAACGCCATGATATCCGGCGTTATACCGAGCGCCTGATGCGCCCACATCTCACCGGTGATGCCGACGCCCGACTGCACCTCGTCAAAGATAAGCAAGGCGTCGTTTTCGTGGACCACGTCCTTCAAGCGCCGCAGAAACGACGGGCGGAAGTGGTTGTCGCCCCCTTCCCCCTGAATGGGCTCCATGATGAAGCAGGCGATGTCGTCTCCATGGTCGTGGAACGCGCGCCGGGCCTGCCGAAGTGCCCGTTCTTCGCGGCGCACCAGGTCTTCGCGTTTCTCGTCCGTAAGCGGGAAATGGATCTTCGGGTTCTCAATCCGGGGCCAGTCAAATTTGGGAAAGTACTGCGTCTTCCGCGGATCCGCGGTGTTGGTCAGCGACATCGTATAGCCGCTTCGGCCGTGAAAGGCCTGATCCAGGTGGAGCACCTTATGCCCAACCTCCCGGCGATACCCCTTCGCGAAGTTCTTCCGCACCTTCCAGTCGAACGCCGCCTTAAGCGCATTCTCGATCGCCAGCGCGCCCCCCGACACAAAAAACATGTACGGAAACGCGTCAGGCTTGGCCACCCGGGCCATAGTCTGCACGAAGCGCGCCATGTGCGTCGTGTAGATGTCGGAGTTGGTCACCTTGTTTAGCGCCGCTTCTGTGAGGCGCTCGATGAAGTCGGCGTCCTCCAGCATCCGGGGATGGTTCATGCCGAGGGCACTGGAGGCGTAAAAGCCGAAGAAGTCCACCATCGACCGGCCCGACTCCTCATCTACCAGATGAGCCCCATGGCTGGCTGACATGTCGAGCACCATGTCCATTCCATCGGCCAGCATGTGCTGACGAAGCACCGCATGAACGGTATCGGGCGTGACGGATTGTTGAGCAACCGCTTCCATAAGGTCAGTAAAGATAGGTACGTCAGGTCAGTGAAGCTGGCATGGTGCGAGCCAGCGGGCAGGGGATCAATCGCGGGTGCGACGTGTAGCGCACTTCCATCATAATAGCGCCGTTGGCGCGGCGGGCGCACGGCAGCGCGCGTACAGGATATGGCCTTCGGGCCCTCACAAGCAAGCAACCTTTTTATGGCCGAATCAACTGCAGCCGATCGTCGCACACAGAGACCCGTGAAGCCCGGTGAAACGGAGCTCAAACGGGTCCCGAAAGAGCCGCTCGTACCAACGGGCGATGGAGACCCCGGTTTCTTCGAACTCCCCGTGGTGGACCCGCCCAACGCCGCTAACAAGCGCGGTCGCCGGCCCGAGTGGCTCCGGGTGAAATTGCCCTACGGCGAGACGTACAAAAACGTCTCGAAGATTGTAGACGACAACGACCTGCACACGGTGTGCCGCAGCGCCCGGTGCCCCAACATGGGGGAGTGCTGGAGTGCTGGCACGGCTACGTTTATGATCCTCGGCAACGTGTGCACCCGCTCCTGCGGTTTCTGCGCCATCAAAACGGGCCGGCCTGATGCGGGGCTCGACTGGGATGAACCCGCGCGCGTGGCCGATGCCGTTGAGAAGATGGGCCTCAAGCACGCGGTCCTCACCTCCGTCAACCGCGACGAGCGAGAAGACGGTGGCGCCCCTATCTTTGCCGAATGCATCCGCCTGATCCACGACCTGGACGCCACCGTGGAGGTCCTGACTCCCGATTTCCGCGGTATCCGGGCGGCCTGCGAGACCGTCTTTGACGCGCGGCCTGACATCTTCAACCACAACATGGAGACGGTGCCGCGCCTCTATCGTCGCGTGCGACCGCAAGCCGACTATCAGCGCTCGCTCGACGTGCTGCACTGGGCAAAGGAGGATGGGCTCCGCACGAAAAGCGGCATCATGGTAGGCCTTGGCGAAGAGGAAAGTGAAGTAGTGACCCTGATGGAAGACTTTGTCGAAATTGGCCTTGACGTGATGACCATCGGGCAGTACATGCAACCGACCAAAATGCACCTGCCCGTTGAGGAGTGGGTCCACCCCGATGTGTTCGCGCGCTACAAGGAAATTGGCGAGAGTCTCGGCATTGAGCATGTAGAGAGCGGCCCGCTCGTGCGTTCCAGCTATCACGCCGAGCGCCACGTGTAACGCCCCCGCCGACGAAGCTTCCCGCGCTCGCTTAACCCGCCCCGCCCGGCTCCACGCTGCGCGGGGCGGATTCGTAGACTCGCGCTCCTTCAGGCGACCTACCCCCTGCGCGTCGCCCTCTTCACCTGGATTTCCTGCAGTCCGGTGGTACGCGCCAGCGCGCAACCCCTACCTTAGGGACACACGATTTTTCAGACACGACTTTTTATTTCTATGGCTACGGAACGAACCCTCGCAATCCTCAAGCCCGACTGCGTTCGCAAAAACCTCATCGGTGAAGTGATTCGCCGCATTCAAGAAGCCGGCTTTACCATTCTGGGGCTGCGCCTGACCCGCCTCACCAAAGCACAGGCTGAGGGCTTTTACGCCGTTCACAAGGGCAAGCCGTTCTTTGAGGAGCTCACCACGTTTATGTCGAGTGGACCCTGCGTGCCTGTAGCACTGGAGAAAGAAAACGCTATTGCAGATTTTCGTACGCTGATCGGGGCGACCAATCCTGACGAGGCCGATGAGGGCACCATCCGCAGTGACTTTGCCGACTCCATTGGAGAAAACATTGTCCACGGGTCGGACTCGGTAGCCAACGGCGAGATTGAGATCAATTACTTCTTCGACCAGGCCACACTGGTAGCCAACGAACGGTAACCTCATGCATCGCTGCGCGCTCCTTTTCTGCCTGGCCTGCCTCCCCCTGTGGGTCGCCTGTACCGCTTCGGATCGCCCCGCCGGTCCGCCCGCTCCGATAGCGCAGGTGGATACGGCGAAGCCGACGGCGACGAGCGCATGGCGCTCCGGCGCTGCCGTGGCTGCAGCAGACACGTTCGCCGTGCTGCGTGGCCAGCGCGTGGGGCTGATCGGCAACCACACCAGCAGGGTGGCCGACCGGCACCTGGCCGACCTCCTGCATGAGGCGCCCGACGTTACGCTCACAGCCCTCTTCGGCCCGGAGCACGGTCTTCGGGGCACAGCTGACGCCGGCGCCACCGTGGCAGACGGCCGCGACCCGGACACGGGCGTACCCATCTACAGCCTCTATGGCGACACGCGTCGGCCCACGCCGGCGATGCTCGCGGAGGTGGATGTGCTGGTGTTCGACATGCAAGACGTCGGCGCTCGGTTTTACACGTACATTTCCACCATGGGCCTCGCTATGCAGGCGGCCGCGGAGGCGGACCTGCCGTTCGTGGTACTGGATCGCCCCAACCCGCTGGGTGGCACGTACGTGAGCGGTTTTGTGCTGGAAGACGAGCAGCGCTCATTCGTGGGGCAGTATCCCATCCCCGTCGCGCACGGCCTCACGCCCGGTGAGGTCGCCGCGATGGTGCAAGGCGAAGCCTGGCTCGAGGGCTTGGATGATCTTGCGCTGACGGTGGTGCCTGTGGAGGGATGGCAGCGCAACCAACAATGGGATGCTCTTGCTACCCCATGGACGCCACCCAGCCCCAACATCCCTGATGCTGAAACCGCCCTGCTGTACCCGGGCACGTGCTTCATTGAAGCAACCGCGGCAAGCGAGGGCCGCGGCACAGAGGCGCCCTTCCGCCTCATCGGGCATCCCGACCTGGATGGCGCTGCACTTGCTGCAGAGCTTAGCAGCCGTTCTCTTCCGGGCGTTGAGGTGACGGCAGCCTCCTTTACGCCCAGCAGCCGCCCGGGGGCCTCGGCGCCCAAGCATGAAGACATGCTCGTGGAAGGCATCGAGCTCCGCGTCACGAACGCTGACAGCCTGGACGCCGTGGCGCTTGGGGTGCACGTGCTGGAGGCACTGCTGTCGCACGGGGGTGCAGAGATGCTGGAGCGCCCAACATGGCTTGACCGGCTGGCCGGCACCCCACGACTGCGGGAAGCGCTGGAGAACGGCACATCTGCCGAGGCCATCATCGCGACCTGGGGTGATGAGGTGGCAGAGTTTCAAGACGCTCGATCTGCCTACCTGCTTTACGACTGATCCGTCACGGACTTACGCCGACGCGGGCGTTTCTTTTTTCGTGTCCTTCTCTGCCTTGGAGGCCGGACGCCACAGCAGCGCGTAGATGATCTCCATGTAACCGGCCATCAATACGATCGGAGCCACGTAAAGCGATAACACGCCGTCCACGTCGTTCTCAAACGCCATCAGCCCGTACCCAATGGCAAGGGCGAGGACGCCCAGCGCAATCAACTGGTAATTCCGCTTCTGCAGCACCATCTTGCGCTGCTTCGGCCGAGCCTTGTTGCCCTTTCGGCGTCGGGAGGAGCGGGAAGAAGAGC
>LKNB01000073.1 GCA_001564055.1 Rhodothermaceae bacterium Tc-Br11_B2g6_7 | reverse complement strand
CGCTGTCGGAGAGCATCACCGTCAACAGCCCCGGCAGCACGGCAATCCCAATGATGAGCACCGGGGCGAGCAGGGTGATCACAATGAACCAGACCGAGCGCACGCGCCGGATGAACTCACTCTTGAGGATAATCCAGATGTTGCGCATGGGCCAGAAAGTGGTGGAACGCAGTAAAGGGGAAAGTAGGGTAGAAGGCCAGATCAGGCTGTGGCTTCCGCAGGTCGAGGGGCCTCATCGCGCGCCATCTCCTCTGGGCGCTTACCCACGAGGCTCTTGAAGATCTCGGCGAGCGGTGGGGTCATCACCTCAAAGCGGTACACGTCCTCCACGCCAGCCAGCGCCGCCTCCAGCACCTTTCGCGGTGGGGTGCCCTGTAGCAGACGTACTTCCGCCCGCTGCTGCGTCTTATTGATGATGCGGACGCGCTCGGCGGCCACCAGCGGATCCAGAAACGCGGGGCTGCCGGCAAACTCCAGCAGCACGGTGTCCTTCCCAAAACGCTGCTTCACTTCCCGCAGCGGGCCGTCGACGACCACCTTCCCCTCAGCCATCAGGCAGATGTCGTCGCAGAGCTGCTCCACCTGCTCCATCCGGTGCGATGCAAAGAGGAGCGTGCAGCCGGACGCCTTCAGCTCCAGGATAATGTCCTTCAGCAGCTCCGCGTTGATGGGATCGAGCCCACTGAACGGCTCATCCAGGATGATGAGGTCGGGCTCGGGCAGGATGGTGGCAATGAACTGCACCTTCTGCTGCATGCCCTTAGAGAGCTCCTCCGTCTTCTTATCGAACCAGTCGGCGGCGTCAAAGCGGTCAAGCCAGTGCCGAATCCGCGCACGGGCATCGTTCCGCGCCAGTCCCTTCAGCTCGGCCAGGAGGAGCAACTGCTCCCCTACCTTGAGCTTCTTGTAGAGGCCGCGTTCTTCGGGCAGATAGCCCATACGCCGCTGGCTCCACGGGCCGACGGGCTGCCCCTCAAACAGCACCTCGCCTTCGTCCGGCGTGGTGATGTAGGTGATCATGCGGATGGTGGACGTCTTTCCCGCGCCGTTGGGGCCAAGGATGCCCAGAATACGCCCGGCCTCGGCGGAAAACGACACGTGATCTACCGCGGTGACGGTGCGGTAGCGCTTGACGACATCGCGGACCTGGAGGGTGGCCATGGGTTGAGGCTTCGGGGAAGAGGCAGGCGTGAAGGCGCTATACGCCACGTCCCGGGCGAGGTTACGGCCGCTCCCCGACCTGCTACAACAGCGACAGCTTCGACTTGGGAATGGGGATCAGGTACTGCGGCTCAAAGACGTCTTCGTGTACGCCAAAGCTGCCGGTCCCGCGGAAGTCGACCGCCACGTAGCGCTCCAGCACCCGCTTGACTTCGCCAATGCCGTAGTAGTCAGGTTTAGGCCCGTAGTACACGAGTTGCCCCCGCTCAAACGCACGCTCTTTACGTGCCTTGCGGTTATAGGCCGGGACGGCCGAGAGGAGGTCGAGGCGGTATGGACTGCGGGGGCGTGTCACTGAATGTAGTACGCGTAAACCTTTGCATTCTGGCGTGTTAGACTGGGGCGGTGCTACGCGAGGCCGCGGCCTATGGTTCAGCACCCTGGGAGCTTACCGCCGCCGCTTCCGACCGCCACGCTTGCGTTTTTGCTCGGCATCGCGCATCCGCACGACCTCCTTGACCTCTTCCTCGTCCAGCTTACCGTCGCTCATCAGCGCCAACAGGTTGGCCACCTTTTCATCCTTGAAGCCGGCCTGCTTCCATTCGGGATGGGCCTGCTCCACGATGCTGATGAGGATCCGAAGGTAGGGGTAGCGATCCTCGGGCGTGTCGAGGGCGGCTACGGCATGGGAGAAGAGCTCGGCATTGCGGCCAACCTCGCGGTCGATGATTTGTCCGTCGTCTGGCATACCAGGATGGGGCAGGCGTGAAGGGTATGGCGGTAACGTAGGGGAAAAACGGGATGAACGCCAGTGGGGCAATAGATGCGCGGCGCAGCGTTAGCCCTGCCGGTCAGGGTTGGCGCGGAGGAAGCTGGCCCAGTCGGTGTGGCGCTGCGGCGCATCGGCCGTGTGGCGGTGGGCGTGGCAGAGCGCCACCGCGATGGCGTCGGTGGCATCCAGCCCGAGCGTATCGGTTTGCAGCGACAGCATCGCGCAGACCATGTACGCCACCTGCTGTTTGGAGGCGTTCCCATTGCCCGTCACCGACTTTTTCACGGCCTTCGGGGTGTACTCCGTAACGGGGATGGCGCGGTTTAGCGGGGGCAGCATCGCCGCGGCCTGCGCGCGGCCCAGCTTCAGCATCGACTGCGGGTTACGGCCGTACACAGGCATCTCCACCGCGCAGGCATCCGGCAGATGTTCGTCGAGTAGGGCTTCGACTTCACGGTAAATGGTTTGCAGCCGCTTCTGGTGCGAGGCATTGGTATCGAGGCGGATGGACCCGCCGGCGTCGTACGTCTCGGCGGTGCCGTCGATGGTGATGACGCCATAGCCCATCACCCGGGAGCCCGGGTCGATTCCCAAGATGCGCATGAATAACCTTCAGCCAACAAAAGCGAATGGGATAGGTGGGCTACGCTGGCTCCTCGGCCGGCACAGCGTCGTCGTCGAGCGTGGTGTAGAACTCCTGCACATCTTGCTGCTCGTCCAGTGTTTCGAGGAAGGACGCGACCTTCTGCGCGGCGTCTGGCTCCGGGGCTACGGTAGTGACGGGCAAGTAGGCCAGCTTCGCTTCCTCGATGGGCTCGTTGGCCTCCTTCAGCGCGCGTTCCACCAGATCGAATGCTTCCACCGGCGTCGTCACGATGAACTGCTCGTCGGCCTGCTCCAGATCCTCAGCGCCGGCTTCCACCACCAGCTCAAACAGCTCCAGCTCGTCGCGCCCCTCCACCGGCAGCGTGATGCGCCCCTTGCGTTCAAACAGATAACTGACGGAGCCACTCTTGCCCAGACTACCGCCCGCCTTGTCGAAGAGGTGCCGGAGGTCGGCTACGGTGCGGTTGGTGTTATCGGTCAGTGTTTCGATGAGCACGGCCACCCCATGCGGTGCGTAGCCTTCGTAGAGGGCCTCCTCGTAGTCCTGCCCTTCGAGCTCGCCGGTGCCGCGCTTGATGGCCCGCTCGATGTTGTCCTTGGGCATGTTCTCTTCCTTGGCCTTCTCGATGGCCTGCGCCAGCGACGCGTTCATCTCCGGGTCGCCGCCGCCCTCACGGGCCGCCATCGCGATATCCCGCGAGAGGCGCGCCCAGATCTTGCCCTTTTTCTTGTCCGCTGCGGCCTTTTGCCGCTTTATTTTCGACCATTTATTATGTCCAGCCATGGTACCTGCCTCTGATGGAGAGCCTGACGTGGGGGGCTGCCGAAGCGGCTTGGGGACGGGGGTTGCATCCGTCTATGCCAACCAGCCCCTGATCTATACTTTTGCGGCGGGCATGGTGTTCTTCCGGCACGAAGGCGGCTTGTGAGAGAACGCCCCACAGGAGGATCTGCGCTTTGCTGCACAGCATCTTTGGGGACTCCGCATAACATCCTACGGGCACGGCGCGTACACTATAATGACAAGAGCAAAAGATGAGGCGCATGGTATGCTACGTGCCATCAGCCCCACCCGTCACTCATACAACCCGACCTCCCATTGCCATGGATACGATCCGAAAAATAGTCCTTGCTCGCGATTTTTCCCCCAGCTCGGTCCCGGCGTTGCGCCATGCGGTGCATATGGCTACAACGTATGAGGCGGAGCTTCACATCTTATACGCCAACGTGCTTCATGCCGACCCTTTCGGCGGTACGCACGCGGCGGAGCGCACGGATGCAGACATCCAGCAGCGCATGAAAGAGGAAACTGAGGAGAAGCTGACCTTTGACGACGTCGATCTGGAGGCCTTGTCCATCACCTATCATGTCCAGCGTGATGTAGCGCCTGGACCTGCGATCCTGACGTTTGCGGATGAGCATGAGATGGACCTTATCGTGCTCGGCACGCACGGCCGCCGTGGGCTGCGGCGGATGCTGCTCGGGAGCGTGGCCGAGGAGGTGGTGCGCCTGGCGTCTGCCCCTGTTATCACCGTGCCTGCCCACAGCCGCAACACCTTGCCGTTCCGCTCCATCCTGGTGCCAATCGACTTTTCCGACCACTCGCAGAAAACGCTTGAGGTGGCTAAGGGGTTGGCCAAGCGCCACGGCACCGCCCTCACGCTGATGCACGTGGTCGAAGATCACCTGCCGCCCTCCTTCTACACGGGGAGTGTGTTCTCGGCACAGCGGGAAGAGGCCTCGCTGCTGGAGAAGACGCGGAAGGAACTGGCCCAGTTTGCTGAGGAAACCAACGGCCCCGATGGCCTGGAGATGACCTTCGTGGCCGAGTCGGGCCATGCGGCTGACCGCATCACGCAGTACGCCGCTACGCAGGACATTGACCTCGTCTTACTGGCCACGCATGGGCGCACAGGGCTTGCCCGGTTTGCGTTGGGCAGTGTGGCGGAGAAAGTGCTCCGCAACGTGTCCTGCCCGGTACTCACGCGGAAGGCCTTCCCTGAAGCCACCCGCAAGCGCCGCGAGGAGGACATGGCTGCGGCTCGCGACGCGTAGTGGCACACAGCCCCGACGGGCTGTCACCCGACGCGCCAGCAACCTAAGCAAAAGCGCCCCGCCCTGATAGCCTCAGGCGGGGCGCTTTCTTGTGATCGACACTGTACCCTTGTAGGGAACCGGGCCTCAGGCATGCTCCTGCGACATGTGCCAGAGGATGTCACGCGTGGTGACAATGCCCACCAGGTCGCCGCCTTCTTCTACGACAGGCAGGCTGTTGATGCCTTCTTCGAGGAGTGTGCGGGCGGCTTCTCCCAGCGATGCTTCCGGGCGGATGCAAAGCGGGTCCTCTTTCATCATCTCGCGCGCTGTGCGCTGGAGCGTGCGCACGTCCCGCGGCAACTCAGACAGCGTGTCGACAAACGGGCTTACCGAGCGCAGCACGTCACGGTCGGAAAGAATCCCGACCAGGTGCCCGTTTTCTTCTACCGGAAGATGGCGTACGCCGTTGGCACGGAAGATGGCATCGACCTCCATGAGCGTCTCGTCTGGCGTGACGGTGATAAGATCGGTGGTCATGATATCGCGGATCGTCATAGCATCGGGCGGTTGATGTAGGGAGCGGGCGATAAGCCGTAGCTGGTGGGCTGGGGCTAAGCGGTTGCGTCGGTGGGCGCCATGTACGTGGCAAAGTCTTTCGCTGAGAGTACGGGGCAGGGCGCCCGGGAGATCACTTTTTCGGCTACACTACCCATCAAGAAGCGTTGCACACCACTCTGCCCGCGCGTGGGCATCACAATGAGGTCTACCGCGTGTGCTTTGGCGTAGTCTTCTACCATAGCCGCTGGGTTGCCTCGCATCACCGTCGTGGTTACCTCACTCGTCATTTCATCCGCCATCTCCTGTAAGGCCTCCTCTACGGTAGCGTCCAAGTCGCGCGGGATGAAGGCGTCGGACGTGATGCCATAGACATCAGGCACGGAGAAGGTTTCGACAGCGTGGAGCAGCGTTACGGAGGCGTCCAGTGCCTGGGCCAGCCCATCAGCGTAGCGCGCGGCATCAGCGGAAGCGGGCGAGAAGTCCACCGGCACAAGCAGATGCGTGATCCCATCGGCTGTTACATCGTGCGTGGGGCGCACGGTAAGCACGGGGCACGGCGCGAGGCGCACCACCTCCGTGGCTACGCTGCCCAGCAGCGCTTTCCGCACCCCGCGGCGGCCGTGCGTGCCCATCACAATACAGTCGATAGCGTTGTCTTCCGCATAGCGCAAGACGGCCGGCCCGGGGGCCGCATCACGGATGACCTCGTGCTTCATGCGCACATCGTCCGGGTCGTAGCCCGCCGTTTGTATGGTCTCCTCCGATCGCTGGCGGAGCCGCATGCGGATGCGATCCAGCGGCGTGGCTGGCGTCTCGGGCGGATCAAACGGGTTGGGCTCCAACACGTCGGCAAAGAGGGTATGGACTTCCCCGTCATGCGTACGGGCCAGCGTAAGGGCCAGCCGCAGGGCCGGGTCCGATCCGGAAGAGAAGTCGCGCGCGAGGAGCAGGCGTTGTAGTTTAGCCATGAGCACTGGAAGACTTGATGATGTTATGGAGAGTAAAGGTATCAGGCCAATGCGTGGCCTCTTGTATGCTGCGCCCGGGGTTGGGCGTGCGTCATGGGCGCGTCTGCGTGTGCGTGATTTCCCCACGCCCGGGGCCGGTGCACAAGCGCCCTGCTACCCGTGCGCCCGGGCGTCCACCGCGCACCGCTCGGTGGTGCCGTCAGGGTGCTGCAAGGTAAACGCCTCTTGCGTACCCATCGTCACGCACGCGTGGTTGGGCACGATCTGCACGCGGTCGCCCACCGCAATGGCGGCGTCCCCGTCAACCTGTACCCAGCCATGCTCTTCGGAAAGCGCCACAATGGTAGCCCGGGCAAGCGGCGTCCGGGCCTCTGGCGCGCGCAGCAGGAGGCCGTGGCCACGGGTGTGGGCTCCCGTGTCAGTCGTCAGCACCTTTTTTCCGGCGTCCAGGTAAAGGCGCGTGACGTCGCCCTCCGTGCGGCGGCTTACGACGGTGGCAAGCACCGTCAGCGCGCAGTCATCCAGGGCTGCGGCGCCGAGGGTGACCTGCATGGCATCGTACACCACATAGTTGCCCGGGCGCACCTCGGTGATGCGGAAGCCTTCCTCCGTGCGATTTTCGAAGACGGCCATGGTGGGCGTAGAGCCGATGCTCAGCGTCACCTGCCCGGGCACAACGCCTGCCACGCCGGCGGCGCGGAGGCGGACGGCCAGCGCCAGGAGGCGGTCCCGCTCGGCCGTGCTATGCCGAAGCAGCGCCGCTTCGGGCGTCTCGTTGCCGGTCGGGCCGCGGTACGCCTGCCCGGCATGCGTAAGCAGGCCGGCCAGCCGTAGCCCGGGCTGCCGCGTGATGAGGCGGGCCAGATCTACCGCGGCTGTGCCGTCCCACGCGACCCCGCACCGCCCGTGCCCCACGTCCACCTCCAGCAGCACGTCTGCCGTGCGATTGTGGCGCGCGTAGAACGTGGCGGCTTGCTTCATGCCGGCGGGGGTATCCACGCAGAACGAGAGCGTGACGCCACGCTGCATGAGGGCCAGCAGCCGTTCATGCTTTGCCCGCCCCACCGTTGCGTAGGCCAGGCAGAGGTCCGTGAAGCCAGCGGCGGCAAAGACCTCGGCTTCACGGACGGTGGCGACGGTCAGGCCCACGGCGCCGGCGTCTCGCTGCCGTTGGGCAATAGCTACGGACTTATGCGTCTTGATGTGCGGCCGCAGCGCCACGTCGTTGGCGTCGGCACGGGCCTGCATCCGGTTGATATTGCGCTGCAGGCGTGCGGCATCGATGAGGAGCGAGGGCGTCATGGGGCTTTGGCTGGCGGCGAGAGGCGCGGGGGTTGGTTAAGATACTGACGACGCCGGGGATTTGCGAAGGGAGCTGGGGATTTGGGTGTGGGAGTTTGGGCGTATGGGGGTGTGGGCGTGGGGGCGTGTGGGCGAGGGGGCGTGTGGGCGAGGGGGCCGGGGTGGCTTTGGGAAGAGCTTGTGCAGAGCGTCGCCCAGGCTTTACGCCGAGCGATAGAGTCCGTATGTTGCCGGTCGTTTCGTCTCCGCGTCGTGCGGAGCCCGCTGTTTTTTCTTGGTTTGGACGTGTTGTACATGGCTGTATCCGCTTCGGCGCTTCCGGGGCTCTCCCCCGCTCCCCATTTCTCGCTTCGCGAAGGGCAGGCTGCCTTTCTTCATAAACTGGCGGCGGCCTTCAGCCAGGGCGAGCGCAACCACCTGGGCGTGTTTGTGCCCGGCTATGGCAAGACGCTCACCGCGCTGGCGTCCTTTTTGGTCGCGCGGGCCCAGGGCGTCTGCGACCGCCTCGTGGTGTTCGTGCCGCGCGGCAACCTGCGCGATCAGTACGCCGACGCCGATGAACTGGCACAGATGCTGCGCTGGCTGGGCGGGCCGCCCCTCCCCTTCTGCGTGGCCGACCGCAGCGAGGTGTTCGTCAAAAACCCCGACATCCCGATTCTCGTAGCCACTTACCAGTATGCGTCCGGACAGACGGGCAACCGCGCGCTCAAGCGCTACTGCGCGCAGGGTACGCCGCTGTTCGTGCTGGACGAGATCCACCACCTGCCGGAGGAAGGCGCCTGGTCGGATGCCGTCGCGCAGTTGCCCCACACGGCCCTGGTCGGCCTCTCGGGCACGCCGCTCCGGACCGATGGCAAGCCGCTCTTCGGCGTGCCGCACGAGGTCGTCACGCACGACGATGGGACCAAAGAGCACCTGTACGAGGCGCTGCACGAGGTGAGCCTGCGGGACGCTCATGCGGAGGGTGAGATCCTGAAGCGCATCGAGGCGCACGTGGTCGATTACGAGATCACGATGGTGGAGGAAGACTCCGGCCGGCAGGTGCAGTGCACCCTGGCAGAGCTGAAGGATGAGATCTCACGGGAGGATGTGGACATCGACCGGTACTTTGCGCGGCGCCACCTGCGGTTCCACGATGTGTACCTGGAGACCCTCCTCGGACCGGCCATCGCACGGCTGCAATCGAAGCGCGCCCAACACAAGGGCACCCACGGCCGTGACGTGCGCAACCATCAACTGCTCGTTATTTGCATGAGTAACCGGCACGCTGCCGACGTGCTGGCCTTCATCCAGCGGCGCTACAGCTGGTTCAGCGCCACCCGCATCGGGCAAGACGTGCCCGAGCAGGAACGCGAGGAGCGTCTCGACGCCTACCGCAACGGCGATGTGGACATCATGGTGCAGGTGGACATGATTGGCGAAGGTACGGACATCAAGACGATCAGTGTGATTGCCAAGCTGGACCTCGTGGCGGCCCGGTCGAAGTGCCTGCAGCAGATCTTCCGCGGGATGCGCTATTACGCCCCATGGAGCCCCGAGGCCAACGTCTGCGACGTGTTTGCATCAGGCGATCTTGGCGTGTCGGATACGCTCGACTGGATGACGCGCGAGGTGCAGGCCGGCATGGGGGCGCGGGTGAGCGACGAGACGCGCACCTCGCCCGAGAAAGCTACGGAGCCGACGGAGCGCTCCTCCTGGGCAATGACGGCCGTAAGCGAGCGGCAGGTGGAGACGCACCGGCTGGAGTTGGAGCACGGCGGACAGATGCGCGTGCGGCGGGGTGCTTTTCAGCAGGACGCCCCGCAAGCCATGGACATGAAGGCGCAGGAGGAAAAGCTACGCAAGGAGTGTGCAGCGCTGGCCACCGAACTGGCGTACACGCTGCAGGATCGCGGCCAGCACGTCCACATCCGCGACATTCACGCGCAGGCGAAGCAGCGGTTTGGGAAAGCGCAGGCGGGCATGAGCCTGCGTCTTTTGGAGCAGAAAAAGCGCTGGCTCCAGCGCTGCACGCGCATAAAACGACTCGTGTGAACGGATCGTGCGTGGGGACGGTAGCAGCCAAGCCCGTCATACACTGCAGACGAGCCATCGGCGGCGTGGGTAGCTGCGATTGGTGTAGCGACACCTCGTTGGGGGCGCTTCTGTTGTCGTTAACATAGCAACCACTACGGCCAACCCTGCAGGTGCCTTATGCCTACCGTCCACCTGAACGGCGTCGATGTTTATCACGAAATCCACGGCGACGGACCGACCGTCGTCTTTCTGAACGGCATTATGATGACGGTCGCCTCATGGCGGCCCCAGCTTGCCGCGCTTCGGTCGAGCTACCGCTGCGTGCTGCACGATATGCGCGGTCAGCTCAAGAGCGAGAAACCAGAGGCGATCACGCTGCAGGATCATGTGGACGACCTCCGCGCCTTGCTCGATCATCTGAAGATCGAGCAGTGCCATCTGGTGGGCACCTCGTACGGCGGCGAGGTGGGAATGCTGTTCGCCCTTGCGCATCCGGAGCGGGTGCGAAGCCTCGCCGTTATCAGCGCGGTGAGTGAGGTCGGGCCGCGCCTCAGGCAGCAAACCGAAGCGTGGGCGTCCGTAGCGCGTGCGTGCCCCGGTCAGCTCTACGACGTCACCATCCCCGACAACTACGCGCGTGCATTTCTGGAAGAACATCCCGAACGGGTGGCAGCCGGACGCAAACGCCTCGCCTCATATCCAACCGACTTCTTCCCCGCGTTCGCTCGGCTGGTGGATGCGTTTCTGACGCTCGACTTCACCGACCGCATTTCTGGCATCACGTGCCCGACGCTCGTCCTCTGCGGCAGCGACGACACGCTAAAGCCCGTCTCCTACAGTCGCCTCATCGCCGACCATATCCCCGATGCCACGTTCTTAACGGTACCCGATGCCGGCCACGCGGTGGTCGTCGAGCGGCCAGCGGAGGTGAACACCGCGCTGCTCGGGTTTCTGGCGCGGGTGGGGTGACGGTTTGTAGGGGACGACGCCTACGGGAATAAAGACCAATAACGGCTTGGGCGCAGAGCGTAGGCTGTTTCTACTTTCAGCCCCAACGTCATCCTCGACCCCGATCGAGGGCGCAGGCGTACCTAACATTCGGTGGTACCATCGATCCGCCAATTGGCAAACACGAACGTAGAGACGACCCGCCGGGTCGTCTCTACGGGGCACATGTCACAACCCCACCACCAGCGACGCATGCGGCCCGAGGTGCAAGATGCCGTCGCGGATTTCGGCGTCGTCGTGCGACTGGTAGACGACATCGCCCGCGGCACGGTGGGCCTCACCCAACTCGATTTCGAGGGCTTCGCCGCTGACGTTGTGTGCCACCAGCAGCCGCTCGTCTTCGTGCACGCGCTCAAAGAGCACCAGCGCCTCGTGCAGGTCTTCGGTCGTTACGAGCTCGCCGATGCTCAGCGCCGGGCTGTCGTTTCGCATGGCAATCATCTGCCGGTAGTAGTTCAGCATGGAGTCCTCGTCCTCCTCCTGCACCGACACCGGGTCGACTGTCTCGTCCGTGCTGTACTCCGGCTCGATCCACGTGGTGCGCATCTCGTCCTCATCCTGCGGCGCCCACAGCATTGGCTCTCGGATGTGCTCATCCGGCTTCATGCCGCGCATGCCGATCTCCTCGCCGTAGTAGATGTACGGCGCGCCCGGCAGTGTGAAGAGCAGGGCCGTCGTCACGCGGGCCTTGGCTTCATCATCCAGCACGCTCAGGAAGCGGTCCTGGTCGTGGTTGGTGATGAAGGTGGCATCGATGAAATCGTCCGTCACCTCGCGGTAAGCCTCACGGATGTTGGCGTGGCGGTACACAAGGCTGTCGTGCACGCCGCGTTCTACCCCCTCCCACATGCCATAGGCGATGTCGAAGTTAAACTGCGCAGGCAGCCCGGTCAGGAACGGCGCAATGGTCTCCGGTGAGTCCCACACCTCACCGACCAGGTACACGTCTGGATTCACCTCCTCCATCTCGGCCCGGAATTCATCCCACCACGCGTGGTTGTCCTCCATCCGATGCTCGGGGAAGATGTGCTTTGCGGCGTCAAGGCGGAAGCCGTCCACGCCCTTCTCCAACCAGTGCCGGCCGATGGCGAAGATGCTGTCCTTCACCACGGGATTGTCGTAATTGAGATCGGGCATGCCACTCCAGAAGTAGGAGTAGTAGTACAGGCCGGGCAGATGGTCCACGGGATTCCAGCGTTGCAGGTTGTCTGAATCGGGCCCGGTTTCGTCGACCATGATGCTCTCGATGTCCTCACCCCGCCCCCAGATGTAAAAGTCGAAGAACGGACTGGTGGTATCGGCAAGGGCTTCCTGAAACCACGGGTGTTCGTTGGAGGTGTGGTTTACCACGAGGTCGATCACCACGCGCAGGTCGCGGGCGTGGGCCTCGTCCAGGAAGGTCTCAAAGTCCTCCATCGTCCCGTAATCGGGGTGGATTTCCCAGTAGTTGGTGACGTCGTACTTGTGATAGGTGGGCGACGGGTGGATGGGCAGCAGCCACATGGCATCCACGCCCAGGTCATCGATGTAATCGAGCTTGGCCGTTAGCCCCTGAAAGTCACCGATGCCATCGCCGGTACCGTCGGCAAAGGAGTGGACGAACACCTGATACGAGGGTGTGTGCGGCCAGTCGATGGTAGTGACCCGTTCGTCGTCAGCGGCATCCGTGACCGCGTCGTCCGGTGCGTCGCAGGCTGAGAGGAGCAGCCCGAAGCTGAGAAGGAGCGCGAGTGCAAGCGTGGAGGAGCGATACATAGCGATTGTTACGGCTGAGTGGGGGAAGCAACCTTACGCTGGGCTGGCGGATACCGACTGCATGGTGTCGCCCTGTTCGATGCTATCGACAACGTCCATGCCATCGGTGACTTTGCCGAACACGGTGTGGCGGCCGTCGAGGTGGGGCTGGGGGGCGTGCGTGATGAAGAACTGGCTGCCGTTGGTGTTGGGGCCGGCATTGGCCATGGAGAGGACGCCGCGCTCATGCGTGAGCGGGTTACCATCAAGCTCGTCCTCGAACGTGTAACCCGGCCCCCCGCGGCCCGTGCCGGTGGGGTCGCCTCCTTGAATCATAAAGTTGTCGATCACCCGATGGAACGAGACCCCATCATAGAACCCCTCTTCGGCCAGAAAAACAAAATTATTGACGGTCTGCGGGGCGTGTTCGGGATACAGCTCAAGCTCAATCGTGCCCTTGTCGGTCTCGATCGTTACTTCGTACGTGGCATCGGTGTCGATCTGCATCTCGGGCGGGGATGACCATTTCTGTGCAGCCATAAGCGTAAACGTCTCAATCAATAAGCGGAGTGTACCCGCATGATAGCGCTTACATCGGAGGGGGGCAAGTTTCTGTGGCGTTCGTCGGGAGGGGAATAAGTGTTTGGGGGCGTGAGGGCGTGGGGGCGGTTTTCGCTCCTTCGGTCGTAGGTGAACCAAGGGATGTAAGGCGATGGGATGATAACGTCAACGCGCTTCCCTCAACGACATCGGCACAATCCCTTCGGGGCATCGGGCGTACGTTGAAGGCTTCTTTGCTCACCTGCCCGCCCGGCATGCCTTCCACGTCTCCGCGCACCCCACCGCCCGTCTACCACGATGGGCAGCTGCGCATCATCTTTGCCGTGACGCTCATCTCGGTGATGAGTATCTCCAGCGTCACCCCAGCCTTTCCGGGCGTGGTGCGGGACCTGGGCATCTCGGTGTCGGAGGTGGGCTTGCTGGTAACGGTTTACTCCATCCCGGGCATTTTCCTGACGCCGTTCCTTGGCGTGCTGGCCGACCGCGTGGGGCGCAAGCGTGTGCTGCTGCCCTCGCTGCTCCTCTTCAGCCTCGCGGGGGCCAGCTGTGCCTTAGCGCGCGACTTCAACGTGCTGCTGAGCCTGCGCTTTCTGCAGGGGCTGGGGTCGGCGCCGCTGATTGCGCTGTGCGTGACCATCATCAGCGACCGCTTCGATGGGCGGCGCCGTACGCAGGCTATCGGGCTAAATGCATCGGTGCTCAATATCGGGACCGCCACCTATCCCTCGCTGGGCGGGGCGCTGGCCCTCCTGGCGTGGTATTATCCGTTTGCGCTCCCCGTGCTGGCGCTCCCGGTCGTGCTGCTCGTGTGGCGGCGGCTGGATGTGGATGGCAGCGGAGAGGCGAACCAGAGCGTGCCGCGCTACCTGGTAAGCGTGCGCGGAGGCCTGCGCGACCGGCGGGTGCTCGGGCTGCTGGTAGCCGGTGGCGGGGTCTTTCTTTTTCTGT